>CAKZMG010000046.1 GCA_937128235.1 uncultured Verrucomicrobiales bacterium | reverse complement strand
CCCGTCGCTATCGACTTCGTAGCCTTCATGGGAGAAGAGTCCGTCCAGCAAGGCTCCAGACACTTCGCCCAGCACCATGCTAGCGAGTATGAATTCGCCATCGCAGCAGAGCCCACCTCACTAAATCTCGTCAATGTCACCAAAGGCGCCGCCTGGATCACACTCTCAGCACATGGCAAAGCCGCCCACTCATCACAGCCTCAGCTAGGCGAAAATGCCATCATGATTCTCGCCAGATCGCTCGACACGATGAACCGCAAGCTCACTAACAGACTAGCTACCTATCAGCACCCAGTCTTAGGACATTCTACTCTAAACATCGGCACCATCAGCGGCGGCACTCGCCCTAACATCGTCCCTGACTACGCAGAAGCCCAGATAGACATCCGCACCACCCCAGCTCTCTTGGAAAACGGAGGCGGAGTTGGTATCACTAAGGCATTTATCGAGGAACAAAAGCTCCCCCTCACCATCAAGCACACTCACGAAAACCCACCGATGGAGACCAGCTCAGACAACCAATACATCCAGAAACTCCTCACCTCATCACCGACCTCAAAATGCGTAGGTGCCCCCTGGTTCTCAGACGCAGCCCACCTCTCTAAAGCCGGCATCCCATCCATCTGCGCTGGCCCAGGCTCTATCGACCAAGCCCACACCAAAGACGAATGGATCAGAATCCAAGACCTAGAAAACGGAGTCACCTTCTTCAGCGATTTTATAAAGTCATTTCGCTAAGTCGCATACCGAAAAACACTCTTTTGAAACAGGACGCACCAGCTATTCAGCCATCGATCAGTCCGGAACGTAAGACTTCCGCATTGCTTGCAACATTTGTCGTAGCTCTACTATTCGGCAGTGCATTTCCGAGCTTACGGACTGTCTACAATCACTGGGATGCTAATAAAGTAGAGGTCTCACTCTACACATTGTGGCTCTTCGCTGGACTTAGATTTACGATAGCTGGGCTTAGCCTCATCTGTATTTCTCAGCATCCATTTCAAGATCTCAAAGCCACTCCTGTTAAGCTACTAATCCTTTTCGCCTTCACCCAGACGGTCTTTCACTACCTCTTCTTCTACGTTGGAGTTCACGTTTCAAGCGGGAGTCTCGCTGCACTACTGGCCTCCACAGGCAGCTTCTGGTGGCTCATTCTCGCACCGCTTATTCTAAAAACACCCTTCCCTAACAGAAAGCAATGGCTAGCCATCGCAATCGGAGCCATCGCTCTCAGCATCGCAATCTATAAACCAGGAACTGGAGCAGGAAAACCATGGTTAGGCGCACTCATGATCATCTCTGGCAACCTCTCCGCCACCATCGGCATCATCCTCTTTTCTAAAATCAAGCTCACCATGGGATCCAAAAGCGGTTCAGGTTTTGCCCTATTCTTCGGTGGTATTATTCTAACATTTATCGGTGCTCCTGCATGGGGACAGAT
>CAKZMG010000045.1 GCA_937128235.1 uncultured Verrucomicrobiales bacterium | reverse complement strand
CCCGTCGCTATCGACTTCGTAGCCTTCATGGGAGAAGAGTCCGTCCAGCAAGGCTCCAGACACTTCGCCCAGCACCACGCTAGCGAGTATGAATTCGCCATCGCAGCCGAGCCCACCTCACTGAATCTAGTCAATGTCACTAAAGGCGCCGCCTGGATCACCCTCTCGGCACACGGAAAAGCCGCCCACTCATCACAGCCAGAACTAGGCGAAAATGCCATCATGATTCTAGCCAAATCACTCGACATGATGAACCGCAAGCTCACTAACAGACTAGCCACCTATCAGCACCCAGTCCTAGGGCATTCTACACTAAACATCGGCACCATCAGCGGCGGCACTCGCCCTAACATCGTCCCTGACTACGCAGAAGCCCAGATCGACATCCGCACCACCCCAGCGCTCTTGGAAAACGGAGGCGGAGTTGGCATCACTAAAGCCTTCATCGAAGAACAAAATCTCCCCCTCACCATCAAGCACACTCACGAAAACCCACCGATGGAAACCTGCTCAGACAATCCCTACATCCAGAAACTCCTCACCTCATCACCGACCTCAAAATGCGTAGGCGCCCCCTGGTTCTCAGACGCAGCTCACCTCTCCAAAGCCGGCATCCCATCCATCTGCGCTGGCCCAGGCTCTATCGACCAAGCCCACACCAAAGACGAATGGATCAAGATCCAAGACCTAGAAAACGGAGTCACCTTCTTCAGCGATTTTATAAAGTCATTTCACTAAGTCGCATACCGAAAAACACTCTTTTGAAACAGGACGCACCAGCTATTCAGCCATCGATCAGTCCGGAACGCAAGACTTCCGCACTACTTGCAACATTTGTCGTAGCTCTACTATTCGGCAGTGCATTTCCGAGCTTACGGACTGTCTACAATCACTGGGACGCTAATAAAGTAGAGGTCTCACTCTACACATTGTGGCTCTTCGCTGGACTTAGATTTACGATAGCAGGGCTTAGCCTCATCTGTATTTCTCAGCGTCCATTTCAAGATCTCAAAGCCACTCCTGTTAAGCTACTAATACTTTTCGCTCTCACTCAGACGGTCTTTCATTATCTCTTCTTCTACGTTGGAGTTCACGTTTCTAGTGGGAGTCTCGCGGCATTACTAGCCTCTACAGGTAGCTTCTGGTGGCTCATACTCGCACCGCTTATTCTAAAAACACCCTTCCCTAACAGAAAGCAATGGCTAGCCATCGCAATCGGAGCAATCGCTCTCAGCATCGCCATTTACAAACCGGGAACTGGCGCAGGAAAACCATGGTTAGGAGCACTCATGATTATCTCTGGCAACCTCTCCGCCACTATTGGTATCATCCTCTTTTCTAAAATCAAGCTTACCATGGGATCAAAAAGCGGTTCAGGTTTTGCCCTATTCTTCGGTGGTATTATTCTAACATTTATCGGTGCTCCTGCATGGGGACAGAT
>CAKZMG010000044.1 GCA_937128235.1 uncultured Verrucomicrobiales bacterium | reverse complement strand
CCACTGGACGCTTCTCATTTAAAATCTCCACCAATGCCCTCACCAAATGTATCTCCGCTTCGCTAGCCATGCCTCACTCCCAAAGTCAAAACTACGAAGCACGCATCTTACGCCTAGCCTTATTCACAGAGTAAGCCTTAGCCTTCAGTAGAGACTGCACAAACCTCGCCTGAGCAGCATTCTCTGCCACCGCCTGAAGTCCTACAGGCAGAGCCTCCTCAGCATGCCTCACAGAGTTCCTAAGAATGATTCTTAACCTCCCACGGCCACCAGTCACAGAAGCACTCCCCAGCTTCCTCCGAGCACCAGCCTTACGCACCCATGCAGGGAACACCTCAGAAGTCCCACCAGAGCGCCCACCACCACGGCGCACACGGCCACCCAGACCTCTACCAGCTCCCAGCCACCCAGCCTTCGCCATACCAGCATTCTTCTGAGCCTTGCGGATATAAGACTCTCTAGTCCTAGCATTCACCACCGCATAAGCGATCGCATCATGAGGCACACGGCCATACTTTCCACGTCTCGCAGCCTTATGCACAGCACGATTCATCCGCTTAGGCACACCAGCTATCCGCTTCGCCAGCACATTCTCCATCTCCTCACGGTCCCCAGACTTATGAGCCGTCCAGAACGCCCTCGCATCATCAGGACTCTTCGCCTCCAGCAGACCATAGATTCTAACAGCACCGATATCGCCATCATCGATCGACGGGAAAATACGCATAATATCCTGTCTAATCTTCTTCTTCAGAGCATTACCATCATTCGCCTTCAGACCCAGCGGCAGAGTATAGCGCCCCAGATCCACAGTCAGAGCACGAGCCTCCTGGAGAGCTATCGAGACAAAACTCCGCCCCAGCTCATCACCCAGCTGCTTTATCTGCACCCGTGAAAGTTTACCACCAGATATCTGTCCATCCACCTCCATGATCTATTCTGAGCGAGCTCCACACTGGATAGTCCACGTAGGCTCCAGCAGATCTGGAATAGTGATAATCCGATACTCCTC
>CAKZMG010000043.1 GCA_937128235.1 uncultured Verrucomicrobiales bacterium | reverse complement strand
ACCAAACAAAAATAAAAAAGCAAGTAGAATCAAAGATAAAATTTTGTGATTTTTCATTTTCTATTTTGTTAAATTTAAAGTAAAAAAAAATAAATTAACTAATTGGTAGTCAATTACTTACAAGTTTAAAACTCCTTATTGTTTTTTTTAGTATAAAGAGTTTAAATTACTTTGCTTTTAAAAACCATTAGTTTTTCTCTTGTCATTTCATGCATAGAATATTGTATTCCTCCCATGCCAATTCCAGAACTATCTCGCCCACCAAAAGGCATCCAATCTACTCGAAATGCAGTATGATCATTGACCATGACAGCAGTTGCATTCAGTTTTTTAACACATTCTAAGGCAATATCAATATTTTTGGTAAAAACGGCTGCTTGAAAATGGACATCTAAACTATTTGCAATTTTGATAGCTTCACTTCTATCCGAATAAGCATAAACACAAACCACAGGACCAAAAATCTCTTGATTTGACACACGAACGTTTGTAGGAGGGTTTAACAGAACTGTAGGTTCGTAACAAGTATCCGAAATTCGTTTTCCTCCAGTCAATACTATTGCTCCAGCGGCTAAGGCTTCATGAACCCATTCTTCAACTCTATCTACTTCTCTTGGCAAAATCAAAGGACCTATTTCTGTTTTTTCGTCCATTGGATTACCAACAACTAATTTTTTTGCAATTTGAGCCAAACGATTGGCAACATCCTCACAAATACTTTGATGAACAAACACACGTTGCACCGAAACACAAACCTGCCCTGCATGATAAAATCCTCCTTTGGCAAGGGCTGGTAGCATTTCTTCAATATCAGCGTCTGGTTCCACAATCACAGGGGCAGAACCTCCATGTTCTAAGGCACAGCGTGTTCCTGCTGAGAGTTTGGAACGCAAATACCAACCTACTTTTGCCGAGCCAATAAATGAAAAATAATTTACTCTAGAATCAACAACTAATTGTTCTGCTGCCTCGTTTTGACAAACAATTGCCTGACACCAGTCCTTTGGTAAACCTGCTTGATACAAAATTTCGACAAATCCGCCACATTTCGGAGCCACAAAATCATCCACTATTTCGCCACTAGCTGACTCATCATTCATCTCTTCCTCCAGCACATTAGCCCTCTAACAATTTCATCAGCCTCTCATAGGCAGCCTTGCTCTGCGGATGACTAGACATCCGTTGCATCGCCTTCTTATAAGTCTCTCTCGCCTTCTTAAGGTTGCCTTTTTTCTCGTAAAATTTCGCTAACTTATACTCCATCGGATACAGGATATTCGGCGGGTAATATCTCGTTGCTTCCATTTGCTGATCGATGGCCTCTTGAAAGAAATTATACGCACCCACATCACCCACTATCTCGGCAGATAACTCTGCGTGATACGCCTTGAGCGCTTTTACTAAAATCAGATACTGTGCATAATATGGCTCGCTCCTGATCTTGCCACGCTTATCACTTAGCTCTCTGAGTATCTTTCCGAGCAGCTGTGACATCTCGATGGATTTTTTAAATTTACCACTATACTTATAGCTCCGTGTCAGCCCATACGCTTGGTAGCCTTTGATCACTAGATTAAATAATTCCTTGGACTTATTTTTACTATCTATTTTAGGTAAACTCTTGAGCGCATTCGTAATCGATGCCTTATCCCCATTCGCGAGAAACATATTCACGCGGATCATTTGATGGCTCCATGAGTTCACCGCATACACAGCAGATCCCTTACGCGCTTTAGCTCCCATTGCTAGTTTCTTCAGTGTTATGTTCAAGTTCTTAGTATCGCCCATCTGATAATGAATCAGCGTCAGAAATGAATACGCTCTGATCAATCCATCACACTCAGAGATACCTGCCTTAGATTCCTTCTTCCATTTTTCGTAGAGCTTAACAGCCTTGGTATAAGCATTCAGTGCCATCTGCATCTCCCCCGCTCTCCACGCTGCGTAGCCTAGCATCATCTGCCAGCCAGGATAATTTTCACCACTCTGATTCACTAGCACCATCGCATATGGAAGCACTTCCTTGCTCTGATCCACTGCATTATAGGGAGCCTCAATTTGCATCATCAAATAGAAATTAGTCACCAACGGATTATTAGGATGTTTATCTAACAGACCCTTCACCGCCTTCACCGCTCGGTCTTGTTTAGCATCCGAGCTACCAAAGACATCATACTTACCCCGATTAAAAAACGGTGCCAGTAACTGCAACTGCAAATCATTAGGATACTTCTCAGCCAACGCCTTAAATGAAGCCGCACCCGCATCTAATCCATTCACTACCAAATTCCCTATCGCCACTGCGTAGTCTCTTTCATTCGTAGGAAATACAAACTCCGCATCCTCACCTTCGCCAGATTTATGCTCAGCTAGGCTCACCATTCTATTGATGGCACGTGCCCTGTATTGCTTCCATTCATGATTAGGATTCAGCAAGCTCATCACCACACCGCAGTAAGCCATCAGGCAGTCTGGCTCGCGTTTCAGAGCTGCTGCAAAATGCCGATACGCCTCCACATCCCACTGCGCATGAAGCAGCGCGAACCCTTGCCTTACGTGCTTCTGAACCAGTTCATCATTGGTTGAAATAGGGACATTCAGTGACCCAATATTTTTTCCCACACCCTCCCACATCTGAGGCGCAGACATCGCGCGGATAGGCGGCGCGATCACTGACTTATAGTCAAATTTCTTCTGGGCATGTGCAGACAACACAGGCAGCAAGCACAGAAGCAGGAGCATTTTAAACGAGCGAAGAAAAAAGCATTTCATGGCTTCACTATCACCAATATTTGACGGCAATCAATCAGTAAAATTCAGAATAAGCTGAGATGGCTAATAAAAGGATTTCCATTTTCTGCTATTCACTGTAAATCACCTCCATGAGCTGCCGCATTGACACTACATTTCAAAATCTACAGCAAACTGACACCGCTGCCTTTATCGCCTATGTCACTGCCGGTGACCCTACCCTAGATCAGTGTTTAGGGATTATTCGTGGACTAGCGGATGCAGGTACGGACATCATCGAGCTCGGCATTCCATTCTCTGATCCACTTGCAGATGGAGCAGTGAACCAACTCGCCGCAGACCGCGCGCTGAAGGCTGGTTGCACACTTCCTAAAGTTCTAGATATGGTGAAGGAATTTCGCACCACCCACCAGACACCTATCGTTCTCTTCACTTACCTGAACCCTATTTTCGCCTACGGTTATGAGAAATTTATCACCACCGCGAGCGAGGCTGGTGTGGATGGGATCCTACTCTTAGACCTCCCGCCTGATGAAGCCGTCTGCCATGAGGAATTTAATCACACAGATGCTCTCAAGCACATCACACTCATCGCACCCACCTCTCCGGAGGAAAGGATAGCGTCACTGGCGAAACAATCAGAAGGATTCATCTACGCGCTCTCTCGCACCGGAGTCACTGGTGCTCAGGCGGCTCCCTCAGATAGCATCGGGCAGACCGTAGCGGCGATCAAAAAACATACCTCTGTCCCCGTCTGTGTAGGCTTCGGCATAAACACTCCAGAGCAAGCCGCGATGGTCGCAAGCGTCTCGGACGGAGTCATCGTAGGCTCCGCCATCGTAAACCAGATCGCCGCCAACGCCGAAGCCCCAGACCTAGCAGAAATCATCAGTAAGTTCACCAAACCACTAATTGATGCATCGCACCAGAAGTCAGAGTAGAAAATAATTCGTCAGTTACACTATTTCAGCTCCTTTTTCTTTAGCAGCCTCAAATATGAACCGAGAAGCTTATTGATCGCTTCCTCTTCGTTTTTTTTGATCAATTTTTGATATTTAGCAAGCGGACCAACAGGAGTGCGAGATGCATGCACTAGCGCAAAAGCATTACCTCCATGATCAGGAACTCCTGATTCGCGTAGATATTCACTGACACTCAGATAAGCCAGAACCCTCATATGAACATCCTTATCTCTCAAATAAGTAAGCATTCTCAGCGAACTAGCCTCAGTAAGTTTAATACTTTTTCCAATCTTCACAAGATGGTGCATAAAGCAACAATTTCCGTCCGGAAGACTGATCACAGAAGCCCCTTCAAAAACCAGTAACCCACTATCAGGCATCATCCCCTTATCTTGCGGAAGCCCAGTCCTTAAAATCTCAAAATCTGCCATGGTATAGAGCCTCTCCCCCGCATGAGCGTTCATCATCATGAGAACTGCCATGAGTTTACACATTCCAAATTTTAAAATCATACGTTTCATTAATAAACTTACCCCTAACCTACTCAGATTTCTTCTTAGCCCGAGAATCTGCTACTTTCCGCTCCACAAACTGCCTATCCTCGGCGGAAAGCTTGCTCACGCTGGTGCTAGACTTTTTGCCATCAGGCTCCACAAGCCAGATCACTCCATTGCGGTAGCGCGTCACCTTGGCGAACACTGCTCGACCACGCGCATCATGCCAGGTGCGGTAGCCTTTTCGCTCCATCTCAGACTGCCAGCTTGCGTGATCTTTCTGTGCCGTTCTCTGCGCATTTTTCAGCCTTCCGAAATAAAACTCAGCTGACCCCGCCGTGTATCCCCTATACTTTCCGAACTCAGTTCCTCGCGGAGAAATGACTACAACAACTGGCTGACCTAGCACTCTGTAGCGTTTCTTGATACTAGCTACATAGCGTTCTCTATCCTTGCGTTTTGCCGTATCTCTCTCCTGGATATTTGAGTCTATTCTCATTCTTATCAGATTCTCATCAGCCCATTCTTCAAATTCTTTCTGAGAAAATAACTCCGCACTCAACTGCTGGCACAGCGGGCTATTCCTAGACCGAGTAAACCACAGCATCACCGGCTTCCCCTCCACGCGCGCTTTTTTCATCGCCTTCCCGTAGTCCTCAAACCAAGAATCTAGCGGGTTCTCATCATTCACCACTATGCCCTCAAGCTCAGCGATAGGCACATCCGGATCCTCCGGTGCCCATACAATGTCCTCCTCCCTAGTACTTAACTGCCCCACCTTAGCCACCACTCTATTTCCTCTCAGCCCGCTCAGCCCACGCGCCTGAGGACCATCCTGATCCAGCGCATATTGATGAGATTTCAGCTTACCTTCCTCACCTTGCATGCTCTTCACCTTCCCACTCACCGCCCTAGCCGAGCGCGAGAGTGCCCCACAGCTTACCACGCCAGCCCCCAGAATGATCACCATTCCCTTAGCCGCGCACATCGCTATTTTTTCCCACTTCATTCCTTCATTCATTATTCCTAGTTTAATCCTCCACCCCGTAAACTCAAGCCAGCAATGATGAATGTCATAAAATTGTAAAATCTCATTGCCAAGCCTACCCCACCCGACAAGAATCCCCCGAAATCTTACACACTAATCAAATGAGAAAATTTCTAGCCTGCCTCGCTCTTATTCTGACCGCATTTTTCCTCACTCCCGAGCTCCATGCCGCCTCTAAGGAACCTAGCTATGAAAAAGGCGAATACGGACTAACCAAAGACCAATACGCTAAATTCCCTAAGCCACTCCCGGCATACGAACAAAAAAACGATGCCTCTGGTGAAATGGATCTCTGGGAAACTCTCAAATACAGAGCTTTCGAGCACCGTGGTTTCAACCTCGTAGCCAGCATCATCTTCCTCTGTGCCATCATCCACACATTCCTCGCAGGTTATTTCCTAGAAATGGCGCACAAGCATGAGCACAGACAAAAGGAAAAAAATGAGAAACTAGGCAGAACCGCCCATGCCAAACCTCACGATGACGCCAAGGATGACGTCTCATTCCGCGCACACCTCTTTCACTTCCTAGGCGAAGTCGAGGCCATCTTCGGCATCTGGGTCGTCGCACTCGTAGGAGCCATCGTTTACTTCTTCGGGTTCGATCAAGCTGTCCAATACCTCGGACACGATGTCAACTACACCGAACCCATCTTCGTAGTCGTCATCATGGCGATCTCAGCCACTCGCCCAGTCATTCGCTTCGCAGAAGCCATCGTAGGGAAAATAGCCGGACTCATGGGCGGAGGTGCCGCCGCCTGGTGGCTCTCAGTCCTCACAGTGACTCCACTTTTAGGCTCATTCATCACCGAGCCAGCAGCCATGACCATCGCAGCCATGCTACTAGCGAAATGGTTTTATGATAAGAACCCTCCTGCTAAATTTGCCTACGCCACACTCGGTCTGCTCTTTGTAAACATCTCTGTAGGCGGCACACTCACTCACTTCGCAGCACCGCCAGTACTCATGATAGCGGAGAAATGGAACTTCGGCATGGGCTACATGTTCCTCAACTTCGGCTGGAAAGCCATCATCGGCATTCTCACCGCTAACGCACTCTACTTCGCGGCATTCCGCAAACACTTCGCATCACTCGCGAATGCAGAAACAGACATCAGCAAAAGCATCCGCTGGGCTGAACGCGAAGACCCCATCCCGCTCGCAGTCACTCTCACTCACCTCGGCTTCCTCGCCTTCACCGTACTCACCGCACACTACCCTGCACTCTTCATCGGCGGCTTTATGTTCTTCATCGGTTTCACCCAGGCTACAGGTCATCACCAGAACGATGTCTCCATGAAGTCTCCACTCCTCGTAGGTTTCTTCCTCGGCGGACTCGTCATTCACGGAGGCTGCCAAGGCTGGTGGATCGAGCCACTCCTGATGGCATTCCAAGACAACAGCCTCATCCTCATGACCGGAGCCACAGTCTTGACCGCATTTAATGACAACGCCGCCATCACCTACCTAGCATCACAAGCACCAGGTCTAGGCATCACCGCCAAATACGCAGTCCTCGCTGGAGCCGTCACAGGCGGTGGACTCACCGTCATCGCCAATGCACCTAACCCTGCCGGTCAGTCCGTGCTGGGTAAATATTTCAAAGGTGGAGTCTCACCAGCCAAGCTCGCCATATCCGCCATCATCCCCACTATCATCATGGGCGCATGCTTCATGCTATTCCAGACCGACGGCATGACCAATGACCCGAAAAAGGCGGTTGAGGTAAAAACTGAGGAACTCTGCCCTACCTGTAAGCAAGCTATCAAAAACAACCAGTAGTCACCAAATCCATTCTTCATGCCGCTAGACGATCGAATCACCACCATCCTTGAATCTGCTCAAACCCATGCGGCTAGATCGGTAAACTCAGCTCAAGTTTTAGCAAATTGGCTAGTTGGTAAAGAAATCATTAATGAAGAACAAGATGGACAAGAGCGAGCCTCCTACGGGCAAAACATCATCACCAACTTAGCTAAAAAACTTAAGTCAAAAAACATCAAGGGCTTTAGCGCTACCAATCTCAGATTATGCCGGCAATTCCACCTTGAATACCCCGCACTTCTCCACGGCTCAATCAGCCATTCACTACGCGATCAATTCAAACTTCCTCTTGCCTCCTCAATCAATCACGCACCGAGTGATGAATTACATAAAAAATTAAATAACAATAACTTAGGAAAAAATCACGCGCCGAGTGATGAATTCAAACCCGGTCACTTCTCACCTAATCTATCGTGGACTCATTATCGCTATTTTCTTAAAACTCCCTCCCTCCAAGCCCGCTCATTTTACGAAATAGAAACCATCCGCAGCTCATGGTCAGCCAGAGAATTAGAGCGTCAAATCAACTCTCTACTCTACGAACGTCTTGCCAAATCTTCAGACAAAGAAGAGCTCATCACTCTGGCTAATAAAGGACACCAACCTCAGACTCCTTCACAAATTTTCAAAGATCCGCTAGTAATAGAATTTCTAGATCTCCCTGAGTCTGAGAAACTAGTAGAAAATGATGTCGAATCTTCATTGATCGCAAATATCCAATCCTTCCTCCTAGAACTTGGTAACGGATTCGCTTTTGTTGGACGGCAACAACGCCTAACTCTCGAAGGAGATCACTTTTATATCGACCTCGTCTTCTACCACACTATTCTTAAATGTTACGTCCTCATTGACCTAAAAGTTGGCAAACTTGCACATCAAGACATCGGACAACTGCAACTCTATGTAAATTACTATGATCGAGAACGCCGCGCAGTCGATGACAACCCTACAATAGGACTCATCCTCGCCACAGATAAAAATGACACCATGGTAAAATACACACTTGCAGAAAACCAGCAGTCTATCTTCACCACCCGCTACCAACTTCATCTCCCAAGCGAGCAACAACTCACATCAGAAATTCAACAAATAACCAATAACCAATAACCACCACCCCATGTTCACCGGACTCGTAGAAGCAACAGGCACCATCACCAAAATCACTGATCTCGGTGAGCAGGCTCGTTACGAAATAGCCATACCTTTCGCTAAAGAACTCGCGCTAGGAGACTCAGTAGCCACCAATGGTTGCTGCCTAACAGTAGCGGAACTCGGTGAAGAATCAGCATCTTTCGACCTCCTTCAGCAAACGCTCAAAGTCACCTCACTCGGCACTCTAACAGAAGGCTCCATAGTCAATCTAGAACGCGCGCTTCTCCCCACTCAGCGTCTTGGTGGGCACTTCGTGCAGGGGCATGTGGATGGAAAAGGCAAGCTCATCGACCTCTCAGTCCACGGTCAAGACCACCGCCTAGAAGTCTCCCTCCCCCCAGAAATCCAAAAATACTGCATCGACAAAGGCAGCATCGCCATCGATGGAATTTCCCTAACCATCGCCGAGCTAAAAGAACCTGCGGACGACCGTGAGGAAGTGCAAGCCCTAGGAAGTGCCGTATTTTGGATCACCCCCCACACCTTCAGAGAGACCCATCTGCACAGCCTAAAAACAGGTCACACCATCAACCTAGAAGCAGACCTCCTAGCTAAATATGCGGAGAAGCTTCTGGCTAAACGCTAGAACTTAACGGATGTATCGGTTCATTTAGATCCTACTCACGCTCATCATCGTGCTCATCGGAATACATCCAGTCTAGGAGTTTATGGCTAGAGAAATAATCGTAAACAGACATTAGGAACCAGAGCGAGATGAATGCCAATGCTGATATCCTGAACCAACTTGCATCTACGAAAAAGCATCTGTAGATAAAGTAGCCTAAAGGGAAGACCACGACGAATGGGTTCCAATTCAATTTTCTAAACCTAGGATGCTCTTGTTTCATTTTTTAAGATCTAAACTACCACTCCTGTGAACGGAGTTTTTGCTAAGGAGTGATTACTGTAACTACGGTAAAGATTGTCATCCTAGACACAACCTTTCTTTGACTTTAAAATCCCTATTAAAACTCTGCTATTGAGTGATAAACTCATGCATGGTGGAGAGGATGATGGATACTGAGATGGCAACTGCATCTGGGAGTCCTATGGTTTTTTCTTCATGCGTGTTTTTCTTCCCATGGTTGCGAGCATCGCTTTGCTAGCTTCTTTTCCAGCGGTTGCGGCTTCAGAAATTTTCTTGATGGATTCTGCTAATGTCTCCTCCATCATCTCTTCAAATCGGCTATACAAATTAGCTATAAAAGAGGGACTAACTGCTCATTACACCACTGCCCGTTTTGAAGTGTGACCTCATCTGGCTGAGTGATCGCTAGCTCACATTCATCCTCGCAGATGATCCACCCTTTGTAGTTTCTCGCTACCAGAAATTCCGTGATCTTGTGGAAATCTACTTTCCCCTCGCCCATCTGTGCCCATGGTTCAGGTCCATTTCCTGAGTAGTCTTTGTAGTGGACGTGATTGATCAGATGCTGCCAGCGCGTCATGGTTCCTATGATGTCCATCCCTCCTCTAATGATATGCCCCACATCTGGTGTCCAGCCAGTCACGGATGGATCGAGTGAGTTCAGCACCACATCGTAGTCGTCCTGAATCCGGACTATGGATCCCGGAGGTGAGTTCGGGTGAAATGAACAATTTAGTCCCGCCTCAGCCGCCCTGCGCGAAACACGGTTGACGTTATTGACTAAGTTAAGCCTACGCTGCTGAAGATCATGCCTACCATCTGGAAGCGGGACTGTTCCGAGCGCGGCTCCAGGAAAATGCTTTAGCATCTCTATCGTCCAGTCAGCACATGCGCGCTCAGCTTCTGTCTCTTCTTCACCATCCCATTTACAAATAAGAGCCAATGCCGCGAGCTCAATACCCGCCTCATCCAGCGCATCTTTTAACTTAGCCGGGTCCTTATAATCGCCCATCCAGTAGTCATCATAGGGTTCCAGCACCATCGGCTCTATGCCTTTGAATCCCGCCTTACCTACGACCTCCGCCATATGCCCGAGCTTGTTTTTATTACCCTCACCGTAGCCATCCATGAACCACGTGTATATTTCTGCTCCAAATTTTATCTCACTCATTACTTTGTATTTTCTATTTTAAATTCTATCCTTCTATCCTTGTACATGATCGCGGACATCAAGCATCGCGCCTAGAATGGTGTCCCATGTCTTACCTTCTTCTAGGACACTATTATCAAACATACATCCGTCCCAACAAATATGCTCTATCCCTCTCTCTGCATAATCCCGCAGCCACATCTCCGAACAGCGCGTGATGTCTAACTTACCATTCGGGTGATTTGCCAGACAATGCCGACCAGTCTTATCATGTGAGCCAGATCCATGCACTGATCCATCATTCTGAGCTACATGGAAATCTATTGTCCATGGACGAAGCTTATCTGTTAGGTTTTTATAAGCTGCCCAGAATTCCTCATCACTATGTCCTTCTTTCAGTAGCGCATGTTCAGGAGCATTATAACCTAACAGATAGAGATAGGTATGTGCCAGATCTGCCTGAAACCCTACTGTGTCAGGTGTTCCTGTCTCCTCCAGCGTATCTAACATGTGCTTCCAAGAGTGCATCCCTCCCCAGCAGATCTCACCTTCAGCTGCGAGTCTCTCGCCGTGGCCGCCGGCTATCTTTCCTGCTTCTCTAAAGGTGTCTGCTAAGAGCTTAGTATTGCCCAGCTCATCTTTAGAAAATTCTTCCGGACTACCCGCAGAATCCATTCTGATCACTCCATACTGACGCGCTCCATGCTCTTTTAGAACACCAGCAACCCGGCAGGCATACCGAATGGCACTGAGAAATTTCTCACGAGATTCCGCTGGACCAAACGCTGAGTCACCCATCGTCCCTTGCCAGACAGGAGCTACAATCGATCCTATGTTAAGCCCTTTGCTAACGATCTCATCTGCCATCTTACGGATATCATCATCAGTGCCATTAGTATCTAAATGCGGGCTAAATAAAAATAGATCCACACCATCGTATCCCTGCCCATTGACAGAGGCATTTGCAGTGAGGTCTAACATTTTAGCGAGAGAAATAGTAGGCTGGTCAGAAGAATCATCCTTACCGACGACTCCTGGCCACATGGCATTATGTAACTTTATCATCATCTATTATGGTATTATTCATTAGTAAGAAACTTCATCAGGTCTCTCAGTTCATCTGGGTTAAGTGCGTTTATGAGCGATGGCGGCATTGCAGAAGTGTTAGATTTCTCGCGCTTAATGATCGTAGATTTTAGAACTGGAAACTGCATTGATAGATCATATGGATTAATCGCCAGATAGACATTTTTTTCATCTTCCTTCATGATCTTTCCTTCCAAAGTCGATTTATCTTTGAGATGCAGGACCGTATTCTGATACTGATCAGAAACCACTTCTGAAGGATGAATAATCGCTTTAAGAATATCCTCTTTATTAAAACGATTCGCTAGCAAGGTGAGCTTCGGTCCAGAACTTCCACCCTCTCCAGAATACATGTGGCATCTAGCACACATCACAGCCTGAAACATTTTTTTACCATTAGCTGCATCAGCACCAGATAAATCCTGAGTAGCTGCGACCGCATCCTTATGAGTCCAATTTCTTCCAGGTCCCTCAGCGGTGAACGTAGGCTGAGCGGCTGGAGTTACTTTTGATGCCTCCTTCGCCAGAGCTAATAAGGCTGCATCTGATTTAAGATTTTTCATTGCGTCTTTACGAATGTTTTTAATGAACCCCGCATAACTCCTGCCTCCAGTTTTAGATTCAGCTATAGCTAACCATTCGTAGTAAGCTTTCACTGTTACTTCATTCCAGCCACTTTTCTGGTTCTTGAGCATCAGCGCGTAGTGAAGAGCTTGGCTATCAGGCTGATTCTTGAGCATTCTTTTTATATCTTGTCCGTATCTATCATTTAGATCTAACAGCTCTTGAGAAATATCTTCTTTTACTACAATCGAGTTATTCATCATTTGCAGTGTCTTCGTGGTAACCGTGTTAGAATCCAGATAGACTAGTATTCTGCAAAGCTCTCTATTCACGTTAGAATTTGAGCTTGGGTAGCGATCAAATTTCTGAAGTAAAGCCACTCTCATCTTCTCATCAGGCTTCCCTGTTCTAATACATAGCAGCGATACTGCTCTGAGATATTCTAACTTCAGCGGATCATCCATTCCATTAAAGTCTAATGCGAGCAACTTCTTAAAGACCGCATTTGCTGGTGCTTTATTCCGCGCCAACGCTAGGCTAGCTGTAACGATGGTCTGCGGATCACTTTCAGATTTAAATTTAGCCATCCATTGCTCCACTGAAAGTTGCTCCAGAGACACCCTCGCTGCGTAGCGAAGTGTTCGGTCAGAGCTACCTAGGCTTTTCCATATCTCATTGATGTCTTTTGAGTCTTGAGAATTTTGTATGACCTTAAGCTTCTTTCGTGCCGAGCTAAGAGGCTCAGGAGAAACTTGAGCGGTGGATTCTGTGCCAGTATAAGTTAACCTATAGAGTGCTGAACCTAGCCTTCTACCGCCTTTAAGGAAATACATGGCTCCATCTGGACCTATCACTACATCGGTAAGAGGCAGCGGCTTCCCTGCTACTAGCACTTCTTTCGTAGCGGAATAAGTAGTTCCATTTGGCTCCAGGTGAAGCGCGTAAATTCTGCCAAACGTCCAGTCACAGATGAATAAAGATTTCTGATACTTAGCAGGAAACTTAGCTCTCGTTCCAAAGACTACTCCCGTAGGACAACCTGGCCCAATATCGATCACTGAGCCTAGGCTATCTGCATAATACGCTGGCCATTTTGCAGTGCCAGTGCGCCAGCCATACTCCGCACCCTTGATGTAATGATACACTCTGGTAGGGCGATACCATGGAGTGCCGACATCATACTCCATGTCAGAATCATATCCAAAAATCTCTCCGCTAGGACTAGCAGCAATGTCATAAGTATTCCTCATCCCTGTGGCTATAATCTCTGATTTCTTTCCATCAGCTGACAGCCAAATCAATGTACCTCCGGGCGCTTTTTTCCCCACAGCATGACCACTCGCATCATTCATATGAGGGTGAAGCGTGTCTTCTGCCCAGTTTTTGTTTGAGACATGACTCGCCTCTTTCGGAGGACCCGTATGGTTCCCAACTACAAAATATAATCCCTTATTCTTAGAATTAGGATCTTTTATCAGTCCATGCGTCCCGTGCTCCCCGCCACCCACAATAGGTAAGATGAGTTCCTGTTCATCGAAGGCTTCATCACCATTTGTGTCAGTCAGTCGGTAAACTCCAGGTTTTTGCTTGTTTGAAGAAACGATGTAGAGGCTCCCATACGCCCAACAAATGCCTTGCGCGTGTCCCATGCTCTCTATTCTTTTCTTGCTGACAACTTTCCCCTCTTTGATTTCGAGTTTAAATAAACTTCCATATTGATCACTCACAAAAAGAGCTCCCTTATCATCAAAGCACATCGAGACCCATGAGCCCTCGGTCTTTTTATCCACATCATAAATCTTCTCTACTTCAAAGCCATCCATCACCGAGAGAGTGTCTGGAGTTGGCTCTGCATTACCTCCCATGACCATGCCCCACGGGTTCATTCCAAGATCACCTAGGTAATGAGTAGCTACTCTATTTTTATCCTTATCGAAACATGACCAAGATTGATCAGAGACAAGAATGTTAGATAATTTCACTACAAGTCCAGCTATTCCATCTTCATTATTGGCTTCGACTTCAATGACATTTTTTCCTACTTTGAGATGACCAGCCACATCTACCTTGACTGATTTTTTCCAATCATTAGAAGACCCCACTTTCTTGCCATTCACTTTCACGATGCAGGAATTATCACAGTTCACAATGAGCTCGCACTTCTCAGGCTTAGTAGCTTTCTTGATCTGAAATTCCTTAGAGAAAAATAACTTCTGATTTGGCTTTAACCTACCACCCCAGATCCACTCAGGAACAGCACCTTTCTTTGTGGCAACTTTCTTTTTTTCTGAGTCGGGAAGTTCAAGAATCTTTATGTCCTTATATTGAACTGTCATGGCAGGTCCAGCGTGCATTTGGAGAGCGAGAAATCCCTTTGCGGCACTCCGGTTTTTGTCGTTATCTTCTACTTCGATGGTTGTGAAGCCATTGATCTGGTGCTGAAGCGTCTGCCCATCAGCCACTATTCTGTAATTGCTCCACTTGCCTCGCTTCAATGATTCCTGCGCTTTCTGTGCGTCTGGGAGAGGCTTGGCATCTATCGCTTTTTTACCGTTCGTAGCGATGACCATTTTCTGCCCTCGCTTAGCTACTATTCCGCGCCCGTCTTGCTCATAAAGTATACCGCTGTAATTCTTACCAGTCTCCATGTCAGCCTGGTAGCCTTTGATCATAAATTTTTTCTCATCTGCCCACTGACTTCTGTATTGGATTCCACCATTCCCCTTCTCAGAGAGAAAACGGAACGATACAGTAAGCTCAAAATTAGCAAACTGCTTTTTTGTGTAGGTTAAATAAGTCGTTTGCTTGCACGGATTCGCCTCGGTAGATTTGGCAGTGATGGCACCATCTTGGACACTCCAGAACTTAGGATCACCCTTCCACCCTTCTAGAATTTCCCCTTCAAAAAGCGTGATCGTGTCTGCGCTTAGATTGGTATTTAAACTCAAAAGCCCCAAACCTAGGCAAGCTCCACTGAGTAGAAAATTTTTGATCTTATCATTCAACATAGACATATCTTATGCCCGATTGATGATCTTGTCTTGCATCAAGTATGAGTATTTTTGTATTAATTCGGCGTTTAGGAGAATCGCAACTTCATCACATCAACTGCGCACCAGCCTCTGCTAATGGGCTACGCTCGCCTCTACTAAGCGAAACATGAGCCGTAAACGGCTGACCTTTTAGACGATTTCTTGTATAAACTAATCCATTACTGCGGCTGTCCACATACGGATTATCTATCTGTGCAGGATCACCCACTAGCACTAGTTTAGAACCTCTGGACATCCGTGTGACCACGGTTTTTGCTTCCTGTGGCGTGAGCTGCTGAGCTTCATCTAGCACGAAAAATCTGTTAGGAATAGAACGCCCACGAATATAGCAAAGTGCTTCTATTTCTACCACACCTTGCTCTATGAGATGGTCATATGCTTTGACACTCTTTACATCATCATCTTTTTTACCCTGCTTCCTCTTCGGTGCCTGGTTTCCACTTGGTGGTGCCATCAGTAATTCTAGCGCATCATAAATAGGTTGCAACCAAGGTCTCATTTTATCATCCAGATCACCCGGTAGGAAACCTAGCTGATCTCCCATCGCCACCACTGGGCGACTGATCGTGATTCCATTATAGCGTCTATTAAACATCTCGTGCAGACCCGCTGCCACAGCCACTAGCGTCTTACCAGTTCCAGCCTGCCCATAGCACGTCACTAGGGAAATATCTGGATTCAGCAGCGCATCTATCAGACATTTCTGCCCCAGGTTTAGCGGCTTCAAATGATGCCCATCCGGGATGCGTAGCACCTCGGGTGTTTGTAATCTAACAAAGAATCCTTCCGTGTCCAGACGCGCTGGCATGGTCTGTTTCTCACCAGCTGTTAGAAGAACATATTGATTCAGCACCACTCCCTCACGCCTCTCGTGCGGGAGCTCCAAATGCCCACTGCTCGCAAATCTCTGCAACTCCGCAGGATTCACCGTCACCGGGAAAATGTCGTAATTACTCACCTCTCGCGGATCCACTTTATCGTTCTGATAATCTTCACAAGTAATGTGCACCGCGCGTGCCTTTAGCTGCATGTTCAGATCTTTCGTCACTAGAACTACAGGTGAGTCATTGTATTCTGCGATCAGAAGAGTCACTGCCATGATGCGGTGATCGACGCGCGCCTTGTCTGGAAAAATCCTCAAGAACTGCGCCAGCATCTCACTATTCTCCATACAGAAAATAGGATCATAAATCACCAGTCGGATCGTCCCACCACCCTCAGTCGCCACTCCCTGCGTCACGCTTCCTTCATTCGAAAATAGTTCGGTCAACTTACGGTGAACCTGTCTCGCGTTCGCACCACGGTCACTCTGTTCTGTTTTAAATTTATCTAGCTCGCTGAGTACATCCGCAGGGATGCAGAGATGGTTATCTGAAAAACGATTCAAGCAACTAGGATCATGCAGGAGGACATTCGTATCCAGCACAAAGTTTTTCGCCTCCGTATTCTCTGAGTTAAGCGGCGATTGCAGCCCGAACTCCTGAAGATTAGTAGCCCTCTTATTTCCCTCAGACTTCGCAGCCTTAGTTTCTACTCCAGAACCTGTGCTTAAATCAGCACCCTCCGTAGCACTCTCAGTTTGTTGTTTCACCGTCTCTATCATAAAATCTTACTCTAACATAAAAATCTAACATCCCACCTGAATCCGCACACAACAACTCACCTCTCCCCTGAAATCTCCTCTGCCCACTATGGAAAAAATTATTCAATCTATCCTTACTATCTACACATCACTGCCGGATGGCAACAGAAAACTTACCTCTAGATAAGAAACTCACTAGCATCATTTTCTAAGCAGGCAGAAATAATTTAACTCACCGCTCCCATTCTAGCCGTAATATGAATATTCTTTGCAACAATACCTATCTAGCTTAAGTATTGATGATGAATGCACTCGTGTACATTTATGAAAAATGCAGGAGCAACAAGCGAACCACTAACCATAAAAAATGAACCAATGAAAATGAGGAACATAAAGAAAACGTCCAGCTTACTCGTAGCTATGTGCATGGGAATCTCAGCCATCACTGCTGCCACAGCTGCTCAAGCAAAAGAACTCACCAGTGAACTTCCAAACCCTCCAGACCCAGATGGCAAGCCAGCCAACATGAAAAAGCCCGTCAAAGTCTTCATAGTAATGGGGCAATCTAACACCCTCGAAATGGGAAAAGTCACTCCACAGCTCGGCAAAATTTACCCCTTCCTCGTAGATGATGCAGGCGCCTGGACCACGCGGAAAGACGTTCGCAATGTCTCTGTCATGACTGGCAGAAAAGGCATTTATCGTAATGACTGGCTGACCATCAGCGGCAAGAAACTCGGCATCGAAATCGGTATCGGTCACCAGCTTGGGCACGCCATTGATGAACCAGTCATGGTTCTCAAAAGCTCTATCGGCAACCGCAGCCTCGGCTGGGATCTACTCCCTCCAGGAACCCCACGCTACACCCATAATGGCAAAGAAGAACCTGGCTACAAAGAGACCGTAAAAAGCAAGAAAGACAAAACCATCGTCCCCTACGTCAAAGGCGGAGACATGCTCCAGTGGTATGCCGGAAAGCAATACGATGACGATGTAGCTAACGCGAAAAAAATCCTAGCAGAGCTCGATACATTTTACCCAGGAGCCAAAGGATACGAAGTGACTGGATTCATCTGGTGGCAGGGTGACAAGGATAGATACAACCCCGCACACGCAGCCACCTATGAGAAGAATCTCGTGAATTTAGTGAAAGCACTCCGCAAAGATTTCAACGCACCAAAAGCCGCCTTCGTAACAGCATCACTAGGGCAAACCAAAGACGGAGCCACATCAGCTGACGGCATCATCCTCAACGCCATGAAAAGCTTAGCCAGCGGAAAATATTCCAAGGAACTGGGAAACAACATAGGCTTCCTCTACACCCACCCACTCTCAAAAGGCGGCAGCTCCAACGGACACTACAGCGGAAATGCAGAGACCTACATGAACGTCGGACTCGGCTTAGGCAAAGAAATGGTGAAGCAAATTAAGAAGTAAATCAACCCACCCAAAAACTTACCTCTAGGCTTAGTAAACTAGTGGTAAGTTTTTCAAGTTGTTGCGTGTGCACTATCGTTTTCATAGCAAGGTAGATTACAAATCGTTGTAGCTATATCAATCACCTTCTCATACTATCATTTTTTCTATTTAGACCAAAGTTTGGGTGTCTCTTGTCGTGTCTTAATACAGCAATCCATATGATGCTAGAATCTGCTTCATATAAAAAATGATAAGGAAAAGACATCAGCGCTACTCGTCTTAAACCTCCATCCGAAAAATGATGCCCTGTAGGATTTTTTTCAATTTGAGTGACAGCAACTTCAACTTCATCAAAAAAACGGTCTCCTAATTTTGATCCGCCTTCTTCATCATAATGAGTAATAGCAGATTTGAGATCCTTCTGTATCAAACGGTGGTAGATTACCTCTGGCATATCAACGACCTAGGCTAGCTTTGATTTGGTCCCAAGAACGTCTGGATGATGGATCTGACTTCATCTCCATAATTCTTCTTTTTGCTTCAAGAGAACCATCGTCAACATCTGATAGCACTGCCGGCAAAGAGGCTAATAAATCTGCGACTAGTGACGCTCTTTCATCTTCAGGTAAGGTTAATGCTCCTGCTTGTATTTCTGCTATTTTCATATAGATAAATTAGCATACCATGACCGAAAAGCGATATTATTTTTAGTGCTTAATTGCCCTGTCTTAGGGGAGTCCAGTTAACGATAACTTGTTATTGCAAGAGTATGTTTCATTTTTTTTATAGCTATTAAGAGGCACAAAATTCTCAAGAAAAAACTCTATCCAGCTGGTTTTGCGTTTTCTGTGATTTGTTGCGGCTAGAAAGTAGATTTTCTATCTCTACTTCCCTAAGAAATCTGTGTGAAATCGGATCAAATCTGGGGTTAATTACTACAATCTCTTTAGCTGGATGATCATGAAACAGTCTTCTCCGATTAATAGCAATCAGAGGCTTCAGATGTCTATGCATTATCGTTTTCTTAGCAAGATAGAATCCCAGAGACCCACAACTACCCTTTCTTTCTATCTTGTTAACCGCTTATACTAGCTTTAACTGGGGTTTAGTTGGGTTTAGGCTTGAATGTGATCACACCATCTAAATCAACTATCCTAGATGAGTTGATCGTTTCAGTTCTGGGATCAATCCATAAGTATCCGAAATGCTCCTTGTATAATTTTTTGTGGGCTTCTCCAGCTCCGTCACCAGCTTCGATTTCTAGCTTGGATGTCTGTGTCGCTTGTTGATTATTTAGCTGAAACGTAACTAGCATTCCTTTACCTGCTCCACCAGCGTGATACATTACAAACTCTGTTCCTTGCTGTGAGCTATATATTCTGAACGCCTTCGGATGAAAATCTAGAGTGTATGCGAAATGAAACTTCCCGTCTTTCTGACCGCGATATATTCCCCATGTTGCGACTTTTCCATTATCCATCTTCCAAATAGCAAGGTCTCGGATTCCATCACCTGTGAAGTCTTCATGAATAATGGTCTTCGTATCTGCTGCGATTAATGAATGCGTAAAGAAGGGAAACAGTATTAGGATAAGCTTTTTCATATGTATTCAAACGTGATTCTTACTTCAAATCTTTCATTTTCGTAGGGGATTAGCATGCGCCGTGGTATTACTATGCTGGATAAACACTATCGTCTCTTTTGTTTTCAGATTGGTATAATGTGAATACGTAGCGGGTGATGGATAACGTAGCGGGTGATGGATAATTTTATAAAGAGAGATGTTCCCCAGTTCATCGCACTTTCAGAGGCTGCTCCATTTGAAAACTTACCCCTAGCATTGACCTAGTGGCTGGCTTGGACTAGAAGCTTTGCCATGGCAGGCATCATTATCAAACCACGCTCAAGAATTTACCAAGGTCACGACTGGGTTTATTCATCTGAAATCCTCAAGACCTTTGGAAATCCTGAACCAGGAGAAGTTATCTCTATGAAGGACTATAGAGATCGTCCGCTAGGCACGGCTATTTATAACCCCGCTTCACAGATCGTGGCTCGCCGAATTTCTAGACGTAAACAAAAGCTAGAGGCGGAGTTTTTTAACCGCAGAATTTCGCAAGCTATCCAGCTACGCAGAGATTCTGGAGTGGATATGCAGCTCAGCCGGATGGTCTGGAGTGAGTCAGATGCGCTGCCAGGAGTCATCGTAGATCGCTATGGAGATCATCTCGTATTGCAGACATTGACACTGGCGATGGAGCTGAATAAGCAGCTCATCATCGATGCTCTAATAGACCAACTTTCACCAAAATCCATCATCCTACGCAACGATTCGCCTATGCTGAAGGCTGAGGGAATAGAGCAGAATATATCGATGGTGTATGGTGATAATCCCGGTGCATTTATTGTTACAGCGAACGGTATTCAATTTGAAATAGATCTGTTAGATGGACAGAAGACTGGACTGTATCTCGATCAGTTAGATGCACACGCGGCTGTGGCTAAACTAGCTAAAGGAAAGCGCGTGCTGGACTGTTTCTGCAATCAAGGAGGCTTCGCTCTCGCCTGTGCGATGGCTGGCGCGGAGAGTGTGACTGCGGTAGATATTTCAGAATCTGCCATCGATGCCACAAAACGGAATGCTGAGCTAAATGGCTTAGATATTCATGCAGTCAAACAGAATGCCTTTGATTTCCTCAAGGGGTGCGAAGATAAGTATGATCTCGTCATCCTCGATCCACCATCATTTACCAGGAATAAAAAGACGCTGAACGATGCAATGCGTGGCTATAAAGAAATTCATCTACGTGGGCTAAAGCTGCTGGATAGAGATGGAATTATGTCCACTTTCTGTTGCTCGCATCATGCCAGCAGAGAGCTGTTTATACAAAATGTGGTGAGCGCATCAGTGGATGCCAAGCGCACTGTTAGACTAATCCAGAATCATAACCAGAGGCTAGATCACCCTATCTTACCTGCCATCCCTGAGACAGAGTATCTCAAGGGATTCACATTTCAACTGACGCCATCTAGATAAATTCTCGCTATCGTCCAACAGTGCATTTTAAATAGAAATGCCCGTACACTAAAAAACACCTCTAACTGAATAGAGGTGGAGCCAACCGGGGATCATCAACTACGCTGGAACGTTGTTAGAGAGTCCCTATCGAGGAGGCGCGTAAGCAGTAGGAGCGGTGTAGGCAGGTGCCCGGTAGGCAGGGGCTTGGTAAGCTGGAGCTCTCCAAAGTCCGCCTTGGGCAGTACTTTGAACGCTTCTACCTACCTTCTGGAAATCTTGCCCGAGACCAGACATCGTGCCGCAGGATGAACAGGCCAGACCTGCAACCGCAACTACAATGATTTTAGTTAATTTAGTTTTCATGTATATTCTGCATTTATTAATACTCAAATAACTTAAGATAAATCACTAAGCCTAGCAAGGAAAATCTACGGTAGTATTTTACAAGAGGTATCCAGCTCAGGAGATAGAATTTTTTTTCCGCTGATTTAAACTGATTTTAAACTGATCTATATGAGTGACATTCATCAGTTAGTGTGAAGCTCGGTGTTCATCGAAAATAAGCACAACCATGGGTTTCATTCTAAAATGATCAGCCATTTCACTAACTAGAAGCCCTTACCTAAGCCCCTTGAAGTACCCCCAGAACTCCCCCAGAAATTAGGTTGCGCTTGAGCTTGTTCAGTCTAGTCTTCACTAAGCAGATAAAAATTTCTATTATGTGAACTATGCAACTTTTCCGCGCACAGCTATCTAGGTACATCCCCCATCCACATCGCGACTCGTGGATGCGTAATCACCTAGATGCTTGGCTTCAACTGCTCCGCATTGGGAGTTTTCTGACACTACTCGCTGCTGCTTGGAATGTCTATAGAACGTCTTCTCCCCTGGGAACTCCGAGTCAATTTCAAGCTATTTTAGAACAAGCTACAGGTAGTTTTTTTCAAGAAAATGATAACAGTCGCTTCACCCTTGGCGAGCTACAGCACTATGTGCGTTGCTTTTTGGCGGCATTTTTCGCCATAGCTGCGCTTACTAGCTTTCGCTGCGGAAAACACAAAAAAGCGAAATATATTCTACCAGTATTTATCTCAGGAATAGTCATGATAGTGGCGGCGGCGCATCAATGTGCGCGGTCGGATTACGAGGTCATTTCTGTCATCCCCTACCTGCTCCCCATCGCTACTCCCTTGCTGCTGCTGAGCTATCGCAGGCTAGCCAACAAGGTAGATCACTGGAACTATTATGCTAACTTCCTCTGTGTTACCACTATTTTTGGAAACGCGCTTACCTTTCTCTTTTACACTGACAAATTTCCACAGTTTGGAGAAAAAGTCTTATCTTCTATGGGGCTCTCTGCTTCTGGAGAATTAGCGATGACTATTTTTTCATACATCGCTATTTCTTTCGCCCTCCTCACAGCTTTCTCCATCACTCGCAGGCTCGGACTCTTCGTCCTCATCACCATTGGCATCTTATCATCAATTTACCGTGTTCTAGCACAAATTTTGAACAGTAACGATGACATGAGTGTCGATCTCATTGTAACTGACTTCTTCTTCTACACTTCATACTGGCTGATCCCACTTCTTATCTTACTCAGCCTCGCCTCCAGACGAAAGACCCAAACACTGAAACTCTAGCAACGACACCTCATGAACCCATACAGCACTCCTGAGAGCAAACAAGTATCCGCTCACTCTCCACTGAATACCGAGCTACGCAACATCGTGATAGGCTGGGAAAGGATGCGTGTGCTCTACAACATCCTATTATTTCTCGTAGGAATCACAGCCATCTTCTTCTGCATGAAGGCTCCATTTTTCAAGCTGGAGGATGCCGTTTTCCCAGCCATCTTGTTTGGAATTTTTGCTAATATTTGCTTCTGTGCTGGCCCTATTGTTGAGACCTATATCCGTGTGATTTTCAATAGCCAAGATGTGAGAACACTCAGACTATCTTTATTCATTTCAGGCACCCTGCTCTCCCTAGTTCCCGCGTTTTTCACGATCGCTACCTCAGGTGCTTTTTTAAATTTCAGCGGAATCTAAACCTTCGCCAACTCCTCTAACAGAACTTGGGACATCTTGATACCGCTCTCGAAATTCTCGATGTAGTAATTCTCATTTGGTGCGTGAATCTGGCAGTCTGGCAGGGCTAGACCGAGCAGAAGTGAATCCGCACCCAGGATATCCTGCATATCCTTGATGATAGGAATGCTTCCACCCTCACGGATCAGCACAGGTTTCTTGCCAAAGGCTTTTTCAAGTGCCGCCTGTCCTGCTTTTCCGAAAGCTGAGTTAGGATCTGCGTAGTATGGCTTACCATCATGCCCCACTTCCACCTCTAGCGTGACTCCTGCTGGGGTGTGCTTCTGGAGATGCGCTTCAACTTTTTTAGCGATGTCCTTTGGATCTTGATCTGGCACGAGTCGGAAAGAAAATTTCGCCATCGCCTCAGCAGGTAAAACCGTCTTACTCCCTTCACCTTGATAACCAGAACCAATACCATTTACCTCCGCTGTCGGTCGCGCCCACAGCCTCTCAGCACTGCTGTAGCCTGGCTCACCGAAGAGATCTGGTGATCCCGTAGTTTCTAAAACATCATCCTTCGTCATCCCTGGTATCTGCGCCCACATCTCGCGCTCCCAGTTCTCCAGTGGCTTCACATCATCATAAAATCCCTCTATCGCGATCTTGCCATCCGCATCATGCAGACTAGCCACCAGCCGCGCCACTGCCGTAGCTGGATTCGCCACCGCACCACCATAGACACCAGAATGAAGATCTCCCGATGGCCCTTTCACCGTGACCTCACAGCACGCGATCCCGCGCAAGCCATAGCCCATCGTAGGCACTCCACGCGCCACCATCCCTGTGTCTGATACCGCTATGATGTCACATGCGAGATCTGCTTTATGCTTCTCAAGAAATGGCACCAAGCTCGGACTACCAATTTCTTCTTCTCCCTCGAAAAGGAAAATCAAGTTCACCGGAAGCTCACCCTTTTCCTCTAACATCTGCTGCACACCGAGCACATGAGCCATCATCTGACCTTTGTTATCAGTAGAGCCCCTGCCCCAAATTCTCTCACCTCTGATCTCTGGCTCAAACGGCGGACTATCCCAGAGCTCTACCGGGTCAACTGGCTGCACATCATAATGCCCGTAAATCAAAACCGTCTTACGTCCCTCTTCATGCGCATTCCTAGCCACCACCACTGGGTGCTTAGGCGTCTCATGCAGCTCCACGGACAGCCCCATAGAGGTAAGTTTTTTCACCAGCCACTCACCACAAGCCCGCACATCAGATGCGTGCTCACTTGCAGTGGAAATGCTAGGGAATCTCAGGAACTCAAATAAATCATCAATCTGCTTTTGAAGTTGTTCAGTCATGCCTGACTATCTCGCTAGATCGAGAAATCTCAAGCACTAAAGAAATTGACTTTGCCAAACTGCTAGGAAGTGCTACATCGCTTGCACATTAAACAATCAATCAGTAATCATCATGGCTAACAAAGACAATACAGACCCGGAAAAAATGGAGAAAATCGTATCCCTCTGCAAAAGCAAAGGCTTCATCATGCAATCCGCAGAAATCTACGGAGGTCTCAATGGCTGCTGGGACTACGGTCCACTCGGAACCGAACTCAAGCGTAACGTCAAAGAATACTGGTGGCGTAAAAATGTCCAAGAGCGCGATGACATCCTAGGCATGGACGGCTCCATCCTCACCCACAAAGAAGTCCTCACAGCATCCGGTCACGTAGGTGGATTCTCTGATCCTATGTGCAGTGATCTACTCACTAAGGAACGCCTCCGCGCAGACCAAATAGAGCCACAAACAGGCACCGCTTATCACTACACAGGAGCTAAACACGAAGAGTCTGGCTGGTCAGTAGATCGCGAGTATTCTGTGCTCATCACAGATGCCAATCAAGGTGAAAACAACGCACGTAAAATTGCAAAAAATTACTACGTAGATTTCCTAAATAACAAGGACATCCCAGCAAAGAAGCTAGAACTCATCGGCGAAACTTCCACTCAGGAAACCGACACCGTTTCCTACAATCCAGATAGCGGATCACTCCTCGGAGAAGCAAAAGATTTCAACCTCATGTTCCAGACCGAAATGGGAGCTACAGGTGGTGATGTAGCCTACCTCCGTCCAGAAACAGCGCAAACAATATTTGTTCAATACAAACACATCCTCGACACCTCACGCATCAAGCTACCATTCGGTATTGCCCAGATCGGTAAAGCATTTAGAAATGAGATCAACCCGCGTAACTTCATCTTCCGCTCACGTGAATTTGAGCAAATGGAAATCGAATACTTCTGCCACCCAGATGACGGTCTCCGCCTCACAGACGAGTGGCTAGAAAAACGCCTCCAGTTCTATGATGAAATCGGTGTCCCGCGCGAGAAAATCCACGTCTTAGACATCCCAGCAGATGAACTAGCCCACTATTCATCTAAGACCTACGACCTAGAATACGAGTTCCCATTCGGAATCCAAGAGCTAGAAGGAGTCGCTTATCGCGGAAACTACGACCTCACCCAACATCAAAACCACGCCAAGAAAAACCTCGAATACCTCGACACCGAGACCAAAGAAAAATTCGTCCCACACGTAGTCGAGCCATCAGCCGGCTGCGACCGCACCTGCCTAGCAGTCATCTGTGAAGCCTACGAAGTAGAAGACCTCACCAAAGAAGGCGGCAAGAAAGACGAACGCACAGTCATGCGCTTCAAGCCAGCCATCGCACCGATCAAGGCAGCCATTTTACCACTACTAAAGAACAAGCCAGAACTAGTAGCCAAGGCAAAGGAAGTCAAAAACCTCCTCCAGCCATTCATGAATGTCTTCTATGATGAGACAGCTGCCATCGGACGCCGCTACCGCCGCCAAGACGAAGTCGGAACACCATTCTGCATCGCCATCGACTTCGAGACCCTCGGAGAAGAAGAAGGAAGCGAGGATCTAAAAGACACCGTCACCATCCGCCATCGCGACAGCATGGAGCAAGAAAGAATCGCCATCAGCGACCTCCTCCCATGGCTACTAGAACGCATCCGCTAAAACGTGCCAGACGCTTCCAGCTTCTGCCCCACCAACCCAAGCAAAATTCTGTCCATCCTGATCCCGCGCCTGCAGGACTGCCGACACTTTACTCTGAATAAATAGCAATGCCAAAAACCCTCATCCTCATGCGCCATGCCAAATCCAGCTGGGGAAATCCCGGCGTGGCTGACCATGACCGACCACTCAACAAGCGCGGCACAGACTCCGCGCTCGCACTAGGTGAGTGGCTCCGGAACAATGAATTTCTACCAGACGAAGCCCTCGTTTCCTCAGCCAGAAGGACACAAGAAACATTCGCAGGCTTGGGACTAGATGTAGAATCCACCGTTCTGCGTGAGCTCTATCACGCATCCTCAGATCAGCTCATGGAGTCACTCTATGAAGCTACAGCAAACTGCATACTCCTCGTAGCGCACAACCCCGGCATCGGTGAACTCGCTTTTAGACTAGCCCGCATGATGCGCGAAATGCCAGACCACCCACGCTTCGAAGACTACCCCACTGGCGCAACATTTGTTATCGAGTGGGATGCAGATTCCTGGCAAAATATAGACTGGAGTCAGGGCAAAATAAAATCATTTCTAGTCCCCAGAGACATCACCTAGACTAAATAGAATAACGAATAAGCGGTGTTACACCGATATGAGACAAGCTTGACATCGCAAACCATAATAACAAGTTATGGTTTTCACTATTAAATCAAAATAATCAAACACAACAACATGAAAAAATTAATCCTCATAGTCACAGTATTACTCATGCAAATTATACCAATATTTGCTGACGTTGTTTACCAAGATCATATCAAAAAAGAAGCAATTGACTTGTTTGAAAAAGCCTCGCAATTACAAAAAAATAAGCAATTCAAAAAGTCCAGGCTATTGCTTGACCAAGCCATTAAGATAAATTCAGACTTTCATCATGCTAGGCTATATCGTGGACTACGAGAAGACTACATTTTCCTAATCAAAGCTGATTGCAAAATCAGCTCAAAACCATATTACTCTCTAGGGAGAGAGCTCCTCTGCAACAACAAAGCCAAACACGGACGCGAACTACTCTTAAAGGGTGGTAAAATAGACAACACCGGGATTATTATAGCTCAATTTAAAAAAGATTCCAAAGTCACTTCCCCTCCCCTCAAAAAAATCATAACTAACCTAAACTTTAGCCTACTAGGAGGGCCATCAACCTTTGGTCGCCGTGATCATCATACACCCCAAATAGGTTATGAAGTCTGTGACAACACCCTTTATGCGTTTGGCTTTCCAGATGCAGACAAATACTCAAAAGCCGTTGTCATTATCAAATATCAAAATCTGTTATCAGAATCTAACACCATTAAAGTTAAGCTAGATCAGCTAGAAGCAGGAGCTGCCTACAGTAAAGAACATCTAGAGATTAAGCTTAAACCTGTAAAAAAATCACAGAATCATACATTTTCGCAAGTGAAGCTGGAGGGAGAAAAAGACCATTCTGGTGTTACGATACTCATCCATGATCCATACGGAAAGAACAAAGGCTTCAAGTACGAAACGGTCACTGACAAACGCGGTTTTTTCAAAATAGAAAACATACCTAATGGAGACATGTATCTGATGGTGAGCAAGCCAGGATATGTCAAGTATGACTTTGATGTGCAAGTAAATGGTCAACAATTCAATATAAGTAACACTGGATCTACTTCAAAAACACTATTTTTTAATAATCCTAATCTAAGACTAGTGCCCCTGGAGGAAACTATTATTCCTCTTTATAAACCCCAAAAATATAAAATCACTTATACTGTCCAAACGCAAAAAAATGTAATGTCTTTCACAGGTGCGAAAGTATTAAATGGTCAACGTATAATCAAGGTTAATCAAATGGCTGATTGGTATAGAGGCGGGTATCATGAAGCCAATTCTGTTATCACATTTCTAAATAAAAACTACAGAGGACCTCATATAGATATGGCATTTTTCCACACTACCAAAGGTCCATTCATCAGCAGAAACTCTGCAAATGATCGCAAAGAACTTAACATCGCCCTAACAAAAAAAACTTATTCCGATGTAACTAAAGTAACCCCAGAATTTGATTTTCAACATGAACAACCACTCGTCCTAGGAAAAACCTACATCGTCAAACTCAACCAAAAAAATGGAACATATTACGCTAAATTCAAACTCACAAAAAATTAACATCATACCCATTCATTATCTCTAACCAGATATACTTCACTAAGATCAGTTCTAATTTACCCACCAACCATTCACGCTTTGGAGACTACTTAAGTGGCTCAAAAATCATCATCTATTGGGATGCCAAATCATGTAACTCCGGCGACTGAATCCTAAATAAAACATTAGAATTTATTGTGTCACGAGACTTGATATAAACATATCATGCAGCCATCGGACGCCGCTACCGCCGCCAAGATGAAGTAGGAACACCATTCTGCATCGCCATCGACTTCGAGACCCTCGGAGAAGAAGAAGGTAGCGAGGGTCTCAAAGACACTGTCACCATCCGCCACCGCGACAGCATGGAGCAAGAAAGAATCGCCATCAGCGACCTCCTCCCATGGCTACTAGAACGCATCCGCTAACTCAAATTATTACGTTTCAAAGCACTATGAAACTGGCAACTGACAACTGCAAACTGGCAACTTCTCAGCTATGCTGACCCTCATCCTCATGCGCCATGCCAAATCCAGCTGGGGAAATCCTGGCGTGGCTGACCATGACCGACCACTCAACAAGCGCGGCACAGACTCCGCGCTCGCACTAGGTGAGTGGCTCCGGAACAATGAATTTCTACCAGACGAAGCCCTCGTTTCCTCAGCCAGAAGGACACAAGAAACATTCGCAGGCTTGGGACTAGATGTAGAATCCACCGTTCTGCGTGAGCTCTATCACGCATCCTCAGATCAGCTCATGGAGTCACTCTATGAAGCTACAGCAAACTGCATACTCCTCGTAGCGCACAACCCCGGCATCGGTGAACTCGCTTTTAGACTAGCCCGCATGATGCGCGAAATGCCAGACCACCCACGCTTCGAAGACTACCCCACTGGCGCAACATTTGTTATCGAGTGGGATGCAGATTCCTGGCAAAATATAGACTGGAGTCAGGGCAAAATAAAATCATTTCTAGTCCCCAGAGACATCACTTAAAATTCCCTCAGAAACCACCCACATCATTGCAGAATAGGCAATGCATGTATGTATCAAACCCGTGCGGAAATAATCAAATCGTAAGCCTATGTAGAATAGCAAATGAAGTTGACTTGTATTGAATGCCAGATTAACCTATCTTTATGAAAGCTGGAAAATTAATTGAAAATGCTCTTACTCTTGATATCCCCGAGCGAGCAAATGTAGCTTTACGAATACTAGAAAGCATCGCTATCGACAATTCAATGGATGATGACCATCTTTCTCAAGAGGCAGATGAGCGCAACATGGCCATGGATATTGATCCTACGAATTCAATAAGTGAATCAGATTTTCTTCTTTCCTTCCAAGGTCGCGTTAAAAGAACAGGATGGAAGTAACATATAACAAGCTTGTTCAAGGAGAAGTAAATAAGATTTGCACCTACTATGATAGGTGTGTAAATTATTTAGGTGATCGTTTCTTTCTTGAATTGATGAAGCTTATTGATGCTATAAAAAAAGACCCTCATCGCTGGCCTCCCGTGAGTGCAGGCTCTAATAAAAGGAAAGCTCGAATGAAAAATTTTCCATATGTAATTGTTTACAAGGTAATGCATGAAACAAGCTTACGAATTTTAGTTGTGAAACACCAGAAAAGACGTTCAAATCTAGGCATGCACCGGAAATAAAAAAACTCCCGGATCTAACCATGAATAATTACTCATTGATCAGCGTAAAATTCACAGCCATTAAAATAAAGTTCACCTCTATCTGAGATCTGCTAACCTCCCCACATGCAGCCACTCATCACCACAGCAGAAGCTACCCAGATCATTGCAGAAAATTGCCTGCGGGTTGGATCTGAAATGGTGATATTAGAAAATGCCTACGGCAGAGTCCTTGCTACAGAAATCTCAGCAGACCGTGATGCGCCTCCATTTGACCGAGTCATGATGGACGGCATCTGCATCAATACCTACAACCACAAACTCGGCTCATGGAGATACCAGATCATCGGAACGCAGGCAGCGGGAGCTGAGAAAATGACGCTACCTAAAGGCGAATACGCCATCGAAGTCATGACCGGAGCACCACTCCCTGCCGATGCCAACTGCGTCATCCCCGTAGAGCAAATAGACATCATTGATGGCTACGCACTCCCGCACGATGGCATAGCAGCGGAAGACAATCAGCACATCCACCCCAAAGGCTCAGACAGCAAGGCGGGCGACACCCTACTCACCCCAGGCACCACTCTAACAGCCAATGAACTCGCCATCGCAGCCAGTGTGGGAGCTACTGAGATAGAAGTCACCCGCCTACCCAAGATTCATCTCATCACCACGGGCGATGAAATAATCGACCCATCTAACAGCCCTACAGATTATCAGATTCGCAGGAGTCATCCATCCGCTATCTGCGCACTCATAACATCTCAGCAGCTAGGAAATATCACCACAGAACACGTAAACGATGACCCAAAACTCATCGAACAAAAACTTACCTCTGCCCTAACTGATCCTGAAAACGATATCCTCATCCTAACCGGCGGTATCTCCATGGGAAAATTTGACTGGGTCGCACCCCTACTAGAAAAACTGCTAAGCAAGCCCGCCTTTCACGGAGTAGCTCAGCGACCAGGAAAACCATTCGCATTTTGGGCTAGTAATTCCGAAAATTCACCCACCATTTTTGCCCTCCCAGGAAATCCCGTCTCCGTCATGGCAACCATGCACCTTTACGTATTACCAACATTACGTAAAATGTTAGGGAAAAACAACCAGCCAAAAAACCTACCTCTAGCAGAAGACTTCTCATGGGATTCCCCGCTCACAGGCATCCTCCCCTACCGCTCTAACAACGGAAAAATCACCATCCACCCACCACGAAATTCTGGTGATTACCTCTCCCTCCAAGGCACAAATGGCTTCGCAGAAATCCCACCTCACTCGGATCTCAAAGCAGGAGAAAACTTACCCCTATATTAACCATGGAAACTCAAGTTCATATCCCAGAATCAGACCCACCAGCGACCATCCGCGAAGTAGTCGCTGCCCTAAAAAAACAAAAACTCCCCGCCACCCACGACAAACAATCTTGGGGCGACTGGATTAACTTCACCGACAAACAAACCGTCATCTCCATCGAATCTAACAACGGACTCACCACCCGCGCCACCATCGAAGAAGCCCCAGACGGAAGTGAAGATGATATTTTAATAGCCTGTATCACCGCATTTCGCAAACTAGGATGGCATGGTCAAGATGCAGATGGCCCCTACCCATTATAAATTTTAAAAATGAACTACGACCTCATAGTAATAGGTGGCGGAGCCGCCGGATTCTTCGGAGCCATCACCTGCGCAGAAAATTCCAGTAATGCCAAAGTCCTCATCCTAGAAAAATCATCCCAGCTACTCCAAAAAGTAAAAATTTCTGGCGGCGGCAGATGTAATGTCACGCATGACTGCCAAGATCCACGCGCACTCAGCAAGCATTACCCCAGAGGAGAAAAATCCCTCATCGGACCGTTCAACCGCTTCCAACCCTCAGACACCATCGACTGGTTCACCTCACGTGGCGTGGAACTAAAGACAGAAGAAGACGGCAGAATGTTCCCCACCACAGACAGCTCCCTCACCATCATCGACACCCTCATGGAAGCCGCTGAAAACGCCGGCGTAGAAATCCGCACCTCCACAGGAGTAGAAGCCATCCTCGTAGAAGGCGACAATCACTACATGGTCATCACCGAAGACGGAGACACTCTAACAACTTCTAACATTTTAATAGCCACCGGAGGCACCCGCCTCGCAGCAGGTGCCAAGCTCGCGGGAAAACTCGGTCACACCCTCGCCCCGCCCGTCCCCTCACTCTTCACATTTAAAATAAAAGACTCCCGCCTCACAGACCTCTCAGGTCTCTCCGTAGCCCACACCATTGTCAAAATCCCCGGCACCAAACTCGCCAGCGAAGGTCCCATCCTCATCACCCATTGGGGCATGAGCGGACCAGGCATTTTGAAAATTTCCGCCTGGGGAGCACGCCAACTTTCAGACATGGGATACAAATTTCAAATCTCCATCAACTGGACACCAAACGATGACCCACAGCAGATCATCGCCAAGCAGCGCACGGAGGCAGGTAAGCGACAAGTCTCCACCTACAGCCCCTTCCCTGACATCCCAAAACGCCTCTGGCACAGATTCCTCAAAGCAGCCAACATCAGCGAAACCACCCTCTGGTCACAGCTCTCCAAGCCTCTAACAGAGAAGCTTATTTACCAGCTCACTCAGTCAAAATTTCACGTCGATGGTAAAAGCCTCAACAAAGACGAATTCGTAACCTGCGGAGGCGTTCAGCTAAAAGAGATCAACCTAAAAACCATGGAAAGCAAACTCCACAAAGGCATCTACTTCGCCGGCGAAGTCATGGACATCGATGGCATCACCGGCGGCTTCAACTTCCAAAACGCCTGGACCACCGGCCACCACGCAGGCACCAGCATAGCAGCACAACCATAAACAAGATCCGTCGGATCTAACTCATCAGACCAATCTCAAAATCCATCAACCTAAGCCCACAACCAAAGAAAATTCTGTTAATCCTGAAAAATTCTGTAAATTCTGTAATAGAAATTCATCAACCCAAGCCAAACACAAACACACAAACTCATGATCTGGGAAGGATACCAACAAGTAAAGATAGACAGTGCTCAACGAGCAGCTCACCTCGCGGAATCAAAGGCAGACCGCTTCGCCTACGACATAGCAGACGTTCAGAAGAAACTAGAACGCCTCTCACTCTCATGCCAAGCCATGTGGGAGCTACTGCGTGACCACTCAGAACTCGATGAACAAGACATCGAAAACAAGATCCTAGAAATTGATAATCGGGACGGCAGAGTAGATGGCAAAATTTCTACCCAACAAAAGAAATGCCCATCCTGCAACCGCCCCACCACCTCCCGCCGCAACATGTGCGTCATCTGCGGAGCTGAATTAAAAAAGAAGCATAAGTTTGAGGTGTAGGAATTAGTTTTCCAGAATTTTCAATTGTCGCTCCAGAGCAGCATAAATTAAAAATTGCACTCACTGAGTGCACAATCTATCTCGACAACCTACCTCACCAATCTGATTGATACCTTTCCTCTTGCAAAGGTATCAATCAGCACTTATCTTGTTTTTTAACGTGAAACAACATCTACCAAGCAAAGCCAGTGATAGCACCACACCTTGCCCCTGTTGCGAGAGCGAGCAAATGATCGTGCTCAAGGCCAGCTTCAAAACCACCCTTGAAGGCAAAACCGTCACCGTGCCGAAGGTAGAAATGGAACGCTGCGACCAATGCAACGAATCCTTCCTCACCCCGGCTGGAAGCCGACAAGTGGACGCATGGTTAGACGAACAGTCAGAAACCATCACCACTGAGGAACTCCAGCAATTCCTCGACCAATACCAGCTCACCCAAAAACAAGCCGCCGAGATCCTCCGCATCGGTGAGAAAAACTTTTCCCGCTGGCTCAACGGCAGACAGCGTGTCTCCGCCTCCATGAGCAACTACATCCGCACCCTCATAGCCGTCCCACAGGCATTCGAGATATTACGCAACAAGCCTTGGAAAACCACAGCCTCTGCTTAATTCTATACTCCGAGAGGAATAAAAACACATCTGTAACGCTTAATTATATCATATCTCTTGAAATCCGCTCTAATCTTGACATCGACAAGTTAAATTTGAGAGGTTCATTACATGCGTATCGCTCTTATCCTATTGGCTGGTATTATCCTCTATCTAGTTTTCAAAAATTATCCAGGATTGCT
>CAKZMG010000042.1 GCA_937128235.1 uncultured Verrucomicrobiales bacterium | reverse complement strand
AACAGACCATCCATCCTCAAGCAAGACCGCTGGATCGCATTCGTGATAGGAGGGATTATTGTGGGAGGGTTAGTGATGGTTTGCTCTAAGTTGTTAGTCGTCTAACAGATTACCATTTATAGGTTAGTCCGCCAAAGAGTGTCCAACCATCTGAACTTGAGTCATTGATCTGGATGCTGTCACTTTCTGTATCTACTTCTCTGCTGAATAAGTATCCAACACCTACTTGGAAGGCGAGTGATTCGTTGGCTTGATACTGGGCGAGTAATTGAGAGTGAATGGCTGTAGATTGAAATTCTACTTCTTCGTTGTTTGTGGTTTCATTGTAGAAGAATCCTCTCTTCCCTTGAAGCTTGGCTTCTAGTTTAAGTGAGAATTTATCTGTGAACTGATAGTGAAATGAGGTCTCTGGTAAACCAACAAGAGCGGTATAATTCTCTTGCTTGTAGGCAACAGCGAGCGTGGGAACTAGCCCATCAAAATCATAAGACTGCTCTGCTCCAATGTGGTAAACGAAACCGTTGTCAAATGATCCATCTGGGGCGTAGCGCATGAGAGCACCAGCCTCAAGCTCGCCTCTGATGTGGGTGTTATCTAGCCCATCAGCAATGTTAAATGCTATGCCTAAGTAGCCGTCTATTCTCCAGTTTGTGCTGGCTCTGTAACCAAAATTTAAACTCGAACGCAGTAAGTAGTAATCTTCATCCTCGTTGAGGTCTGGATGAGATTCTAAGTCTAGTTGATGAGAGCTGAGTTCAATACCGCTTAGGGACAGGTAAGCTTGCTTGAGAGACGGAGAAGGAATGTTATCATAATTTTTATCCCAATAATTAATACCAAGATGAATGCTTTTTTGTTCTAGGTCATACTGCTTATCGAAGCTATCAGTTTGATCCATGTAATAAGATAGAGAAACATCCATAATGGATTCTCTTGCTTGAGTGGTGTTAGGTGTGTTAGTATTTAACTCATTTGCGGCGTGTGTTTGAATGGTTGCGGTTCCAATTAGCACGGTAGCTAGAAGGTTTGTTTTGTATTGTTGGTTCATAGTTTTGTTTGTTCTGGTTTGTTGTTAAGGGAGGGAGATTCGGTGTTTTATCGATATTCTAGAATGTCTCCTGGCTGGCAATCTAGAGCTTCGCAGATTTTTTCTAGTGTTGAGAATCTCAAGCCTTTTGCTTTTCCATTCTTGAGGATGGAAAGATTTTGGATGGTCACTCCAACGTGTTTAGAGAGTTCGTTGAGGCGCATTTTGCGTTTAGCCATCATGACATCTAGATTGATAATTATTTCTTTGTTCATGGTGAATTAGACGAAAGATTCTACTTCCTTAGCGATGGCAATTGATTCTTTGAGGATTCGAGCAATGAGAGCTACAACAATGGCGGCAACCCAGTATTCGATACCATTAGTTAGATCTACCGAGATAGCTACTGAAGCGCCTTCGAGAATACTACTGGTGTTTAAGATTACTGAGATCAGAGGGGAGAGCGCTACTTGAGCTAATCCTGTGAGTGCGATCATCCACCCAAATCTCTCGAAGCATCTCATGGGTTCTACCTCAAATATTTTACCATGTTTGAAGTGATTACACATTTTCCAAACAGCTACTAGTCCAGTGATCCAGAATAGAAAGGGGATGAGCATTACTAGGCTCAGTAAGGATCTTGTTTGGAGTGGTACGTCACCTACTTTGAAAATCATCACGCCTTTATCGGACTCTAATGACACTGTGTCATTAACACTAATGAGTGGATGAAACGCCTCTAAAAGCCCGGCTATGATGCTGATTCCGATGAGGATGCGGCATGTTATCGAGAGAGCTTTAAGGTTATTTGCTTTTGTGGTCATGGAAATACCTATAACCATGAATGCTAATAAAACAACTATTATTTATTGTTTTAGTTTAAATTTTTACTATTTAATCATTTTTTGATGATGTTTTTGGGAGGGAGGGTGAGTGTTTTTAGGTTAGCAGTGTGATCTAACAGATTACCACTCTACGGTGATCCCTGCGTGCACTCCTAGGCGGCGGGCGGGGGAGTCTCCTGGTCCGAAGCTGGAGGTGAAATCTACGTGACTGTAGGATGTGTCTGTTAGATTTTCAACTCTGCCGTGGAGGCGGATGTAGTCGTTTAGCTGATAGCTGCCGAAGGCTCGGACGATGAGTGCGTCATCGAGATCGTTTCCGCCAAAGCTGCGCTGATCCAGATATTTAGCACCGAATCCGAACTGTAATTTATCGTTGGCTTTGAAGACGACTTGCGCATTGAGCTGTTGCTCAGGCTGGCCAGCGAATGATTTATCTAGCCAGGTGTAGTTGAGCAGATAGCTGACTTGATCTGTGAGTTCGCCATTGAGGGCGGCTGTTATGCCACTGGCTTTTGATTTTCCAGGGGTGTTCTCATAGGTGGTGAAGCCGTTGTTGATCTGGATGGCGTCTTCGATCTCAGTTTCAAAAAACGTGAGTGATCCAGTGTGCTTATCAGTGATCTCGTGGGTGATTCCGATGTCCCATCCTAGGCTAGTTTCTGGATCGAGGTCCGGATTTCCAGCAGTGCCTCCAGGGCTATAAAGCTGGATGAGTGTGGGGGTGTTAAATCCTGTTCCTAGGTTAGCTCGGAGTTGAGTTTTTCTATCATTGAGATGATAGAGCACTCCTGTTTTCCATGAGGTGTGAGATCCGAATGAATGATAATTTTCATATCTAACACCAGCGTCGATAGTGAGGTTCTCTAGGTCATAGGCGTGGTTGAGGTAAACGGCAGTGTAGTGATCTTTTCTGTTCACTGGAGTGAAGCTGCTGTTGTTAGAGTAGTCTTGGTTCTCATACTCAGCCCCAAAGCTGATGGAACCAATACCTGAGTATTGGTAAGCATTTTCTGAGCTGATGCCGAACTGATCATAGCTCACATCGAAGGTGCTAAACTCAGTGTTCTCCATCAGATAGCTGAGGGTAAGTTTTGAGCGGAGGAGATCTGTTATCTGGTAGTCTGCGTAGAGGGTGCCGAGGTAGAAGTCACTCTCTGATCTGCTGCCGCCAAACTGCGGAGTCTCGTAGGTGATGTCTGCTGCGCGGATGGTGAGTCCTAGTGCCAAGTCCTCACGCAGATCATAGCCTAGTCTTAGTGCGCTGTTGATCCTTACGGAGTCGTTGTCAAATCCGCCAGCTTCTGAGTTGTCGCCATAGGTATCGTTATCAGTGGTCTGATATTTTGTGGCTAGGTAGTAGCTGAGTTTTTTCCAGCGTCCGCCCTGCACATTTTCTAGTGAGAGCGAGTTAAATGATCCGGCTTCGAGTGTGCTGCGTTTTTTCATTCCTTTCTCGCCACGTTTGGTGGTGAGGTTGAGGACTCCGCCATTGCTGCCTGCACCAAAGAGTGCGGATTGTGAGCCCTGGAGGAGTTCTACTTTTGAGAGTCCAGTCATAGGGCTGTTTCCAGTGAAGATGTCTAAATTTCCAAGTCTGCGAGTGAAGCGCACGCCATCAACTCTGACCTGAGTGTCCTGGGGGCGTAGTCCCCGGAGGCGGATTCCCTGGATGGCACCAGACTGGCTAGAGCTAGAAATGGTAACGCCGGGGAGCTGCTCAAGCGCAGTTGTTAGATCTAGTATGCCGATGGGTCTGAGGGCATCGGGTTCTAGTGAGTAGAGCTTAGAAGTGGTAGAGCTAGGTAGCTGGCTGGCGCGTCTGGCGACGACTGTTGTGTCTATTAACTCTTCTACTCCGTGGCTGCCATCTCCATGAGCGAAGGCGGGATTGATTGTCGTGCTTATGATCGCAGTGATGACTGCATTTTTTAATGTATGTTTCATTTATATGATGTGTGGATGCTTACCTGTATGTCCGCAGGTAAATGTATCTCGCTGCTCAGGCTGGTGATCTGGCTTTGCTTATTTTTTTAGCTTACAGTGGCGGTACCGCTCCAGAGTAGAAATTTTCATTCATCACTGGATTCTCCATCTATTAGTATCCTTCCAAGGACTTCCTGAGAGATGTTAGAATGTTGTCGGATTAGCGTAGAAAAACAATCTCTAACTTGATAAGATTTTATGAGATTGGCAAAATGGATTATTGCGTTAGCTTAGGGTAAATGATCGAAGCAAATAAAGTCGGTAAAACATTTAGAACCGGTAAGGGAAAAGATGATGTGAGAGCGGTGGATAATGTGAGCTTCCGCTGTGAGCCGGGGCGAGTGTTTGCTCTGCTGGGTCCTAATGGGAGTGGGAAGACGACTCTGCTGAGGATGATTTCTACTTTGATGAAGCCCGATAGTGGGGAGCTAAAAGTGTCTAGCTTTGATTGTGTTTCGCAGAGTAAGGAGGTGAGAAAGAGAATAGGATTTCTAACGGGTAGTGCAGGGCTGCATGAGAAATTGAGCGGTAGGGAAACGCTGGAGTTTTTTGGCAAATTACACGGTATTTCTAGTGATACATTGAAGAATAAAATTACGGAGATGGAGGCTGAATTTGATCTAACAGAATTTATAGATAGAGCTACAGGTAAGCTTTCGATGGGACAGAAACAGCGCATCATGATAGCGCGGACGCTGATCCATGATCCAGA
>CAKZMG010000041.1 GCA_937128235.1 uncultured Verrucomicrobiales bacterium | reverse complement strand
AAGCTAAGAATAAGTTGGTATCAACTGCTTCCTTCTTTACTTTCGGGTTCAGGGCTTTAGATAGTCAGCAATACCAAAATTGTCACACTTAATATTAGGAATTTTACATCACCGCCCATACCACATGTCACACAATGACTTACACAAGGAAACAGCTTCACTTATTCACTCATATGATGAGCTGATCAGGGCGAATACTAAAGCGTCCAAAAAACAACATTTTCTCGACCTCTACCATCAACAATATCAGCAGAACCCTACCTACAAGCGATACTGTGACTTATTAGGAAATACAGAAATACTCGACATAGAACAAATTCCAGCCATTCCCACAGATTCCTTCAAGCACGCACTCAACCCCACCTCTATTCTACCAGCGGAAATCAACACCACCTTCCTCACCTCGGGAACCACTACTGAGACCAAAGGTAGCCATCATTTCTCCACCACTACCACCTACGAAACCTCCATCATCGCTGGATGGAAATACTGCCAACTCCCGAAACTCCATCAGACATTTATTCTCACACCTTCTGCTAAAGAAGCACCCCACTCATCACTCAGCCACATGATGGAGACCCTCAAACGAGAATTCTCTCCCACTGCCGAATTTGTCTTAAAAGACGGCAAGCTAAACCACCGAGCCATCACTGAATACGCACATGAAGGAAAACCTATCACCCTGCTCGGAACTGCGCTCGCATTTCTCCAGCTCTTCGAAACATTGCCCTCACCTCTCTCACTAGCTCCTGGTAGCTGGGCACTAGAAACTGGTGGATACAAAGGAACCGATAAGTCACTCACCAAAGAAGAGCTCTACCATTTATTCCAGACCCATCTAGGCATCCCATCCGAAATGATCTGGAACGAGTATTCCATGACCGAACTCAGCAGTCAGTTCTACACGAGCGGCTTAGGAAATCCACACATCGCACCACCTTGGACTCACATCAAAGTCATCGACCCCGAGACTAACCGTCCGGTGAAGCCTGGAGAGATCGGTTATCTCGTTATCTACGACCTGGCAAACATCGACTCAGTCATGGCTATCCGCACCCAAGACCTAGCCATATTCCATGATGAGCGAAGCTTCACACTCATCGGCAGAGACCCATCAGCTCTTCCGCGAGGTTGCTCTAGATCTGTTTAAATCACGCTTATTGAGACAGCCCACCAATAAACTTAGAATTATTCTAAAAAAGACTTGATTCGCGCATCGCCATGGCTACATTGCCGCCCACATGAAAGTCCATGATCACCAACTCCAAGTCCCCGGACTGCGCATGACAAAACAGCGCAAGGAAGTTTACCGTGCGCTCATGGAAAACCAAGACCACCCTTCCGCCAGCGAACTATTTGACCAGATGCAGGACACAGAGTCCCCAATGTCACTCGCCACCGTTTACAACTGCCTCGAAGCCTTCGTAGAACACGGAGCAGTCAAGCAAGTAAACATCGACCGCGAACCCTCCAGATACTGCCAAAATTCCACCCCACACGCTCACTTCCATGAGCAAGAAACTGGCACCATTCACGACATCAATTTCAAACCAGGCACCAGCCTCTCAGACATACTCGACCTCCCCGAAGGCACCGAAATCTCAAACCTAGAAATCACACTAAAAGGAAAACTTCCACAATAAAACTGGCTCCCAAGAGCCACAAATTACAGCTTTTAACCAATAACACTTAACTAATAACCAATAACTAAATCTCATGTCCATCATCATCAAAGACCTACACGCTAAAATCGGCGACGCAGAAATCCTCAAAGGAGTGAACCTAGAAATCCCTAAAGGTGAAGTCCACGCCATCATGGGAGTCAACGGCTCAGGAAAATCAACCCTTTCTAAAGTCATCGCAGGTCACGAGGACTACGAAGTCACCTCTGGATCTATCGAAATGGACGGTCAAGACATCCTCGAAATGGACGTCGATGAGCGCTCACGCGAAGGCGTCTTCCTCGCATTCCAGTACCCTATGGAAATCCCAGGAGTATCTAATGCTAACTTCATCCGTGCCGCACTCAATGCACGTCTCCCAGAGGGCGAAGAACTCGACGCTGTAGCCTACTACAAGAACCTCTACTCAAAAATGGACGGACTAGAAATGGACCGTAAATTCACCGCTCGTGCCGTAAACGAAGGCTTCTCAGGCGGAGAGAAAAAGCGTAACGAAATCCTCCAAATGGCAATGCTAGAGCCAAAATACTGCATCCTCGATGAGACGGACTCAGGTCTCGACATCGATGCCCTCAAGATAGTCTCCAGAGGTGTAAACTCACTCCGCACAGAAGACCGAGGCTTCCTAATCATCACCCACTACCAGCGCCTGCTAAACTACATCAAACCAGACGTAGTCCACGTCATGTATGACGGACAAATCATCAAATCCGGCGGACCGGAACTAGCCCTAGAACTAGAAGAACAAGGCTACGACCACCTCATACCTGCTACTGCCTAGCGTGGCAGATACGTCCCGCTTCTGTCCCTAAAAACTGTCGCCCTAGCGACACAAACCCAATTCTACCATTAACCATTCACAGCTACCCACCACCATGGAAATCGAAGACATTTCAACAACCACAGCTCCTGAAATCGATCAGGAAACAGCAGACGCCATCGCCATCGATGAGCGTTCCAAAGGCGATTTCAAATACCCGGAAGATCACAAATATGATGCTGGCGTTGGTCTCAACGAAGACACCATCCGCTACATTTCCAAGGTCAAAAAAGAGAAAGACTGGATTCTAGAATTCCGTCTCAAGGCTCTCGAAGTCTTCTTCAAAAAAGAAATGCCAACCAACTGGGCAACCGAAGACCTCAACAACATCGAGTTCGACAAAATCCGCTACTACCTAGCCAACGGACAACGCCCCACACGATCATGGGACGAAGTCCCTGACGATATCAAGGAAACCTTCGAGCGTCTCGGCATCCCTGAGCAAGAACGCGCATTCCTAGCCGGTGTAGAAGCTCAGTTCGACTCAGAAGCCGCTTACTCCAACGTCAAAGAAGACCTAGAAAAAGAAGGCGTCATCTTCGTCAACTCCACCGAGGGACTCCGCGAGCACGAAGAAATCTTCCGCCCCTATTTCGGAAAAGTCATCCCTACTGGTGACAACAAATTCTCAGCCCTAAACTCCGCAGTATTTTCCGGTGGATCATTCATCTACATACCTAAAGGAGTCAAAGTCAAACAACCACTCCAAGCATACTTCCGTATCAACTCGGAGAACTTCGGTCAGTTTGAGCGCACACTCATCATCGCAGACGAAGGCTCAGAAGTCATGTATATGGAAGGTTGTACCGCACCAAAATTTGAAACCGCCACCCTCCACTCAGCTGTAGTAGAGCTCGTAGCACTCAAAGGCGCAAAAATCCAATACGTCACCGTCCAGAACTGGTCATCAAACGTCTTTAACCTCGTCACCAAGCGCGGCATGGCTCACGAAGACGCAGAAATCCGCTGGATCGACTGCAACATCGGATCACGCCTCACCATGAAATACCCCGGAGTAGTCATGAAAGGCGAGCGCGCTCGTGGAGAAGTAGTCTCCATCGCACTAGCAAACGACGGACAACACCAAGACACAGGTGCCAAAATGATCCACGCAGCAGACAACACCACCTCAAACGTAGTTTCTAAATCCATCTCAGTAGGCAAAGGAATCTCCACCTACCGAGGACAAGTCCACATTCCCAAGCACCTCAAAGGCTGCAAGAACAACACCGAATGTGACGCACTCCTCATCAATGCCAACTCACAAACCGACACTTACCCAGCCATCACCGTAAGAGGAAACCAGCACGTCACCCAGCACGAGGCATCAGTTTCTCAAGTCTCTCAGGAAATGCTCTTCTACATGCAGCAACGCGGACTCTCCGAGACCCAAGCCATGTCCCTAGCTGTCAATGGCTTCGTCAATGACTTGGTCTCAGAGTTCCCGATGGAATACTCCGTAGAGCTCAAACGCCTCATCGACCTAGAAATGGAAGGATCTGTCGGATAGCAAAACCAGATCGGTCTTATCCGACCGATCAGACCGATCGAACTAAACACTCACAAACACAATGCAAACTTTAGAAATGCCTAGCATCACCTCACAAGAACCACTCAAACTAGCTGACGCTCCCGAATGGTTTCAGACACTCCAGAACCTCGCTTGGGAAACCTACCAAAACACCCCAGCCCCAACTCGAAAAAAAGAGACCTGGAGATTCGGTGACCTCAAGCAACTCAACCTAGACAACTTCATCCCGGCTTCAGAAATAGACGCTGGAGACATCGAGCTAGAACTCAACGGACTAGAAGAAGCCTCCGCACAATTCATTTTTGCCAATGATGCCACAGTCCATGCTGAATCAGACCTTCCAGAAGGCGTGATCTGCCTTCCATTAGAAGACGCTCTCCAAGAGCACAGCACCCTCATTCACCAGCATCTCCTCAAGCAGGAAGTGAAGCTAGGATCAGAGAAATACGCTGCACTTCACGCAGCCAACCTCTCTAACGGACTCTTCGTTTACGTGCCAAAAGGCGTAGAAATCGAAAAACCAATCGAAGCCTACCACATCGTAGCCGGAGACAACGCCACCATCTTTCCACACACCCTCATCATCACCGAGGACAATGCCAAGGTCAGCGTAGTGGACTACTTCATCTCAGCAAAAACTGGGCAGCAAACTAATACCAGCGAAGTCTGCTATGCCGACGATGCCGACGAAACCCACCTTGTCCTAGCGATGAACGACCTAGTAGCAGCAAATGGATCTCAGCTCAACTACGTCACCGTTCAGAACCTAAACCTTACCTCTAAGGTCATCCAGATCGGTAGCACCACAGTGGATCGTGATGCACGTGCAAAATCATTCGTCCTCAACGTGGGCGCATCATGGGCTCGTAATGAATCCTACAGCACCCTCGCAGGAAACGGAGCACACTCAGACATGCTCTCGCTCAACATTCCTACTGGCGAGCAACAGTATGATCAGCGCACCTTCCAGCACCACGCTGCACCGCACACCTACTCAGATCTACTCTACAAAAACGCACTCTACGGCAAAGCTAAGACCACTTTCTCTGGACTCATCGCTGTGGACGAAGGCGCCCACTACACAGACGCCTACCAGACCTGCAGGAACCTCCTCATGGAAGACACCACCGAGGCAAACTCCATGCCTGGTCTCCAGATCAATGCCGACCAAGTCAAATGCTCCCACGGCTCCACAGCCAGTGCCATTAGCGATGAAGAAATCTTCTACCTCCAAGCCCGCGGCATCCAGCCAAAAGCCGCCCGCCAGCTCATCGCCCGCGGCTTCTGCGTCCAAGTCATAGAACGCCTAGAAAACGAACAACTCCAAAATCTCGTCCTCAACTACCTAGACGAGAAGTTCAGCTCTATCAGCTAGCCCAACGTGCCAGACGCGTCCCGCTTCTGGATCAAAACCTCCCAGAAGCCGGAGGCATCTGGCACAATCACCCAAAGCTCTCTGCCCAAAAAGCAGAGAGCTTTTTTATTTATTGATTCTGAAGGTAAGCTTCTTAAAATTTTATCTTCCACTACGCCAATCGGTGTGCGACTGTGACATACCATGAGTAAACTAGACGACGCTATAGAAGCGGCAAAAAAACAAATGAAGGCTCAGAAGATTCCATGCAATGCAGAACTTCTAGAGAAAGTAGCCAGAGGACTAGGACCAGCTCTCTACAAGGCAGACAGCAAGCTAATAGCAGCACGTGATGCTAAAGAGATAGCTACGATCAAGAAAAACTTCATCAGCAAAAAGCTCGGTGAGACTGACGAAGCAAAACAAGATAAAGCCATCGCTCACGCAATTGAGAAAATTGGTCCATCTAACAGACAGAAACTCCGCTCAGTGTTCTATTACCTAATCGTCAAAAAGCTGAAGAAAGAATCAGTTTACGGGTAGTCAATTTATCTAACAGAATTTCAAAGCGGTATCCGGATTCATTTCGGTTGCCGCTTTTTTTCGCTTACTTAGCAATCATGAGATTTTTTCAAACCTGCCAGCCTTGCGATTCTTTCTCACATTTCCTGCGGTGAATATCTCTCCACTCATGGCGATGTAAACTCCCGCGGGCATTGACTGCACTGCCCCCATAGCTAAGCCTAGGTTAAACACCGCATCAGTCACACGGAATCTTGCCGGTGAGAGCGCGCCAGTAATCACAATCGTTTTCCCCTCCACTCCCATAAGGTGCTCAGCAGTCTCGCACATGGTATCTGTGCCATGTGTGATCAGGATCTGATCGAACCTAGACTTCTCACATCGCTCACGGATACTCTCTCGGTCAGCATCTGTTAGCTCCAAGCTATCCTTCCGCATCAGCGGCTCTAAATCATACTCAGCATGAACACCCACCTCATTAAAAATATGTGGAATAGTGGGATCACCGATTTCATATTCAGATGTTGCATCGAAATAAATTTTATCAATCGTGCCGCCAGTAGTGAGAATTTTAATCATGATTTAGATGCGCTTAAATAAGGTTAAGTGAGGACGCCACGCTCTCTGCGGCATGGAGAAATGAAGGATACTCAGGTTGCCAGCCATAATCTAACATTTTTTGATTTGAGACACGTTTATTTAGTCCTGACCGCGTTGATTCAGAAGCAGGAATAGACGGAGGCATTGGGAGTGAAAATTTCTCGCAGAGTGAGCTATACGTTTCTTTTAACGTGAGATTCGTCGTTTCTGAAACGTTATAAATGCCTCGCAGTTTTCTCTCTAACAGAAGCAGACAAGCACTCGCTCCGTCACGGTGATGAATGTGATTCAATATCCGCTCTCCCCTGCCCTCCATCGTCGCCTCGCCAGAGAATAAACGCGTTAACAGATAAGATTTCTTATCTCCATAGATCCCAGATAGCCTCACCACAGTCCCATTTGCATCCAAAATAGCATACTCAGCATCTAACAGAACCTTGGCTGTGTCTGCGCTAGGCTGAGTAATAGAATCTTCCGTAACTATTGATCCATCTTGCTGCCCATACACTGAGGTGCTCGAAGTAAATAAAATATGCGCATCTAAAAACACTTCTGTTAGATTCTCACAGCCTTTTTTATAGACATCAAGATAGCAATTTAATCTTACCTCAGCACTAGCCCCTCGCCCAGCAGACGCAGATGCACAATGAATCACATGGCTTGGAAAAATTCGATCAGACGAGAGTTCATCAGCCAAGGATTCTACGGATTCTAAATCAGATAGATCCACAGAATATTGGCTAGATCTGGAGGCAACAGTTACCAGCCATCCGGCAGCTACGAATGCACGCTGAATTTCCTTCCCCAGATACCCTGGACCGATCAGTAATAAATGGCGGTTCATTTTCTGTTGGCGTAGTAAGTTACTAGTCCATCCGTCACCGCGTTCACATACTCGCGAAAGATAGATGGTCTGAGCATTCCGTTTAAGTAGCGTAGTCCCTCATAGTCTCCCTGCATGATCCGTGCGTGTGAGTCAGCACCGTTCATGAGATAAGGCTCATAGAAAACTACTGGGCAAAGATAAGATCTATTTGCCGCTAAATTTCTAGCCCAGAGGTAAGGATTTTTATCCACATTGAGTGCTCGCTTAGAATTAGGATCATACTGGTAAGGTTTCAGCCCAGTGTGCGCGGTAAATGCATCTGCCGCATACGCACTAAGCCGAGCCTCCTCTGGGTGAATCCGCTGTAGGACACGCTGCATCATCATAAATCTCTGATCATCCTTAGCCACTTCACCATCCATGTAAGCACCATTTAGAATCATATGAAAATGTTCATCTTGGATCAGTTCCTCGCTCTTGCTTCCCGCATTGAAATGCAAGCACAGCACTAGATCTGGTCGGTAATCATTATTGATATGCTTAGCTCGCTCGCGGATTTCACCCTTGCGGTAGAACAACTTCTCACTTGCCTTGGTGATAGAAAGAGGCGTAGCCCAGAGATTCTTCTTTCTAAGCTTAGAGTAGGCAAAATGATGATAATCTTCAGTTCTTTTGTTATTCACTGGCTTCAGATACTCACGCGTCAGAGTCACTTGTGCTCCCAGAGTTTCTAGCTGTTTCGCCAGCAGTTTAGCCACTTTTAATGTAAGGTTCCCCTCTTTCACTGGTGGTGAGTCCTTGTGGAAAAATTCTCGCTCTTCCACCTTCGCATATTTCCCACCGATATGCCCGGGGTCAATCACTATCCGCAAGCCTAACAAGGGCTTATTCGGCTCTTGCACGATTAATTCATCACGGTTTCTCCAATACTTTGGTGGGCGTTCATTCTTCACCTCAGAGGCAAAAAATAATTCATACAGCTTCGTCCCATCCGCGGCTGACATACGGATCAGTGCAGACTCATCTGTCGTAGTGACCCAGTCTTTCCACTTGCCATTGATGGTATAAACTTCTTCTAGCTCGCGCTCGAAGTCTTCTCTACTAATCGTGTATTGGAACTGATCTAGCTGAGTCCAATCTGGCTCGGACGCAAGATCTGATAAATGTGGATGATACTCCCTAGGCACAGCGTCTTCTTTCTTGATCACCGTTTCTTCTACTCCCTGAGCCTCTGCTAAAAATTCTTCGATCGCTACTTTATCCCCAGTAGGAATATTCTCAACCTCTGGCGGGTTCGCATTTTTGATCACTGTTTGGGTCACGAAAGCACATACAATGGCAAGTACCACGAGTGTCACCTCAAGGGCATAGGATTTTTGTTTCTTAGCGCTCATATATTCTGGTCTCTGATCGATTCGTGTGTTTCTCTCTCTGTAGCGGTTTAAGTCTAGTACTCTGAAAACTGGATCACCTAGGCTGCTGAAAACTTTATACGACACTCAGATCAAATGCGCATTCTTTTTCTTGGAGATATTGTTGGCGAGCCTGGAAGAAAGGCAGTCATTAAACAGCTTACTCATATTAAACGTAAGCACAGCATCGATTTTTCCATCGTAAATGGAGAAAATTCCGCTGGCGGCAGAGGCATCACCCCGAAGATTGCTAAGGAACTCTTCGCTGCGGGCGTCAATGTCATCACGACTGGAGATCACGTCTGGGATCAACGCGAGCTGCTAGACTACCTCCCTACCCAGCCAAAACTACTCCGCCCTATTAACTACCCACCTGAAACTCCAGGTAATGGCTCGGTCGTGGTAGAGACAGAATTTGGCAGCATAGCCGTGCTCAATGCCCAGGGCAGAACCTTTATGAATCCACCTCTGGAGAATCCATTCACCATCGTAGAAACTGAGGTGAACCGGCTCACTGAGGATGGCGTGAAGATCATATTCCTAGATTTCCATGCTGAGACCACGAGTGAAAGCATCGCGATGGGATTCCACCTCGATGGCAAGGTCTCAGCTGTTGTAGGCACGCATACACATGTGCAGACTGCTGATGAGCGGATCTTGCCACAAGGCACCGCACACCTGACTGATGCGGGGATGTGTGGACCAGAAATTTCCGTGCTCGGTAGAAATGTAGAAAGCGTCGTCTTTAGATTTAAATCCGGATTACCTACTAGATTCCCTGTGGCAAAGGGTCCAGTGAGGCTCTGTGGAATGATCGTGGACATTGATCCTGACACTGGTCGCGCTACTCATGTTGAACGCTACAATCACCTGCTATCGCCTAGCGAAATGGGATAATCTCACAATATTTACTATTTATCGCTTTATTTTATCAGATTTCAACGCACATTAGACAGGAACTCCAGCAGAGAATTGCAGACTGAGTAACCGTTTTACTACTTTTTACACCATGAAGATCACCAGACCCAGAACTACCACCACTTTTGGCATCAGCACATTGACTCCAGCCATTATCGCTGCATCTGCTGTTCTCTTCTCATCATGCGCCAGTGAGCCAGCAAGCGAAATGCCAGAGGCTAGAGGTCTTAGCAATACCAGCCCCATAGCTGCACCAACAAAGAATAAATACGTATCCACTAAAAATTCGCGTAAGGTCAACGGCATTGCCGCAGTTGCCAATGGCAGAGTGGTCACCGTCAATGAAGTAGCCTTCATGCTCGCACCCATCAGACAACGTCTAGCTATGAAGCACCCTAGAATGGGAGCCACGTATAATGCTGAATTATCTAAAAGTAAGAAAAAGATCCTAGACGAATTGATCGACCGCCAACTCATCATCCATGAGTTCAATGCCATGGGTGCTCAGATTCCAGAACACGCGATCAAAGCAGACATCAAGCGCCAGATCGACAGAACCTACGATGGTAGCGAATCGAAATTCCGCCAGCAGCTCAAGAAATCTAATCTTTCTTATACGAAATACACCAAGATGACTAAGGATAAATTGATCGGGCAAGCGATGCGTGCTCAGCACTTCAATGATCCTACTCCTGCAACTCAAAGCGAATTAATGGCGGAGTACAACAAGCATAAACGCGACATGCGTGACCGCTCGAAAGACAAGATTGATTTTGAAAAAATCTACATCCCCGTCACTAATGAAGACGATCTACTCGCTACTCCTGAGACTCAGAAAAAATTTGCAGAAGAGCTAGCCAGAAAAATTAAAAAGGGAGCTAACTTTGCCCAACTAGCGAGAACCCACTCAGAAGATGCCTTCGCAGATAAGGGTGGTAAGCAGACCAACGTCAAACGCACCGATCTCCGCCCAGACGTCAGCTTTGCCCTCTTCACCGAGCCCGTGGGAACTGTCATCGGACCCATCCAGCTAGATGCAGGCGGCTACCAGATCATCCGCGTCACCCGCAAGATCGATGGGCCATATCCAGGACTAAGCAAAGTTCGTAAGGATATTGAGCAAGCGGTTCAGAACCGTAAATCCTCAGTGAGATTCGACCGCTACCTAAGCAGACTCCGCAAGAAGGCTCTGATTAAGTACAAGTAGGATATTTGAAATTACTGCGTTTTAAATCTACTACAAACCCCATCGCCTGCTACCACTGCGGCTAGTCTATACGGTCTGGTTCCATTCATGATGACCGTATCTATGCCGGCATCCACTGTGCGTTTCACAGCTTGGAGTTTAGTCGCCATTCCTCCGATGGAAAACTTACCTCTATCAGCACGCGCGTAGTTTAAAACAGAGTCAATATTCTCGATTTCTCTCACCACCTCATTCGTTTCAGGCGAGATCAGCCCATCAATGGTGGACATGAGGACCAGCATGTCTGCATCTAACAAAGTAGCTACTCTTGAGGACAGCATATCGTTATCTCCCACACTTATTTCCTCTACTGCCACTGAGTCATTCTCGTTGATAATAGGGATGATGTTTCCCATCTCTGATAATTTAGCCAGCGTATCACGCACTCTGCTACTCCTCTCCGCATCATTGAAATCATCAGCTGTGAGCAATAGCTGAGCCACGCTCACTCCGAAATTTCTAAACAGATTCTCATAGGCATGCATCAGCCTAGTCTGCCCCACAGCCGCACAGGCTTGGCGCGTAGGAACATCTGCTGGGTATTCCTTTAGCCCAAGACCAGAGATCCCAGCCCCCACAGCTCCACTAGATACTAGCACCACTTGGTATCCCTGGTCAGAAATGTCTGCGATTGCTGTCACTAGCTTCACTAGAGAAGCTCCATCGAGCTGCCCATCACTCTCTCTCGTGAGCACTCCTGTTCCTACCTTGATGATGATTTTTTTCATGGATTATTCTATAATCGTTGCATTAGCACTACAGATAGCCTGACAGACTGCTGGAAAAATCTGCTTCTTGCGGCTGACCACATTTTTAGCGACTATCACGCCATCTGGCTGATGCTCAAATGGCAGCTCACTGATGATGCGGTCATCCCCCTTTGCTAGGATCATGCTGACATGCTCAGTGATATCAGTCACAGCCGCAATCGCGACATCATAGCCTTTGTATTTGCATAATTTCTCTAACTCTTCCTCTATCTCTGCCCGGCGAGCATCAAATCCATCCAACCTAATCTCCTCAATCTGGGTGATACTAATACTCTTGCCAGCCTCCTCAAATTCTTTCCTATCCGTATGAATAAGCTCCTTAGCCGTTCCCATAGTGAGAAGCGAACCAGAAGCAAAGAAATCTTGGGTAAACTTCTCTGCATCAACACCAGCTATCTCACAGAGCCACTTCAATATTCCCTTATCCACATCCGTAGTCGTTGGAGAAGTGAGGTTCAGCGTATCCGAAATGAGCCCCGCACTCAGACAGAGAGCCACCCCTTTTGATAAAGTAGCACCAGTGTCTCTAAATTTCCGCGCTATCAAAGTAGAAGACGATCCTACTGGCTCATTCAGAAACCGGATAGGCTCGCGTGAAACAACATTTCCACCCAGCCTGTGATGATCTATCACTTCCACCACTTCAGCCTCCTCTATCCCCTGCACCGCTTGTGAATATTCATTATGATCCACCATCACTATCTTTGTCACCGGTGGATCTACTAAGTCAGCCTTAGTGAAGACCCCTATCAGCTTACGCGTTCCTTTCTCCACCACCGGGAAAATTTCCTGCTGAGCAGCACTGAGCTTCTTGCGTATATCGGAGACTGCCTCATCAGCATCCACACAGAGAAATTCTTTCCCCAGCGCAGTATCCACCATCCGAGAACATCGGATCAACTGAACAGTCGTGGCTGTGTCGTATTTACAGCAGATGATTTTCACCCCATTCTCTTTGGCTAATGTCACCATTTCTGGCTTCACACCAAATCCACCAGTCACGACCATCATCCGAACCTGGCTCTCAATCGCCACCTTTTGCAAGCGGGTTCTATTACCACAGATGACTAGCTGAGTTTTCGAGATCCCTAAATCCTTATCCTTGATCAGCCCCTCCCGCGTAGATGCCTCACTAGATGCTCCCACAAACATCACCAGCTGCTCCTCATCAACAGTCACCTCTGCTCCTACTGACTCACCCTTCAGGGATTCCAATATTCTCTGAGGCGAAACAAACACCGTCTTCACCGCCTTACTACCAGAGACATCCTGTGGCATTAGCAACTGCATCAACTGAGTGAAGTCCAAAATCCCGCGTATCTCCCCATCATCAGAAACCACCGGCAAAGAATCCATCCCGCTCTCCTGCATCGCATTATACACCTTGAGAAAGGTATCGCCTTCAGAGACAGTTGCGGTCGCCTTATCACTGATCAGTTCCGCAGTAGTGCGTATATCAGTGGCTAGCTGCGGAGCCGGCACGCCAGCCTGATCCAGCACCCATTTCACTCGGCTAGGAATACTGCCACACCTGAGCGCCTCAGCATTTTTCCCCTCAGCCACTCGCAGATACTCAGCATAGCCTACAGCGGCACAGATGGCATCTGTATCTGGATTTAAATGCCCGATTACGTAAATTGGTTTTTGGCTAGTGAGAGTCATTTTATATAGTGTCAGTCTTGAGGGATTTGAGTCAGAATTTAACTTTCATCAACCATCTAATGATTTATCTCTATTTGCAATCCCCAGTTTACAAGATGCCACTCTTTTTTACCTTGGTTACTCACACGCACAATCTACACTTAAGCCATGAAGAGAAAGATCCACAGTATCAGCCATATCACTGTCCAAGATTTCTATCAGAAATATAGTGAAAAACTAAAACTCAAGCTACATGATCAAGACCATGATCTCAGCCGCAGAATAACCGAGCCCTCCACTCACAGACCTGGATTAGCACTCACAGGATTCTTAGAAGATTTTGCCTTTGCCCGAGTCCAAGTATTTGGAAACTCAGAGCTATCTTACCTCAATTCCCTAGCCCCTGAGACACTCAAAGCACGCCTGCAAAACCTCTGCAAACAGAATATCCCATGTATCGTCTTCACCAGAGGATATGAAATATCGCCTGCCGTTGCTGCTGCCATTGCACCCTACCAGATCCCTATTTTCAGCACCACCATGAAAACCATGAGCTTCTCCAATAGTGCCGCCCTCTGCCTAGAAACAGCATTCGCTCCCAGCACCTCAGCACACGGCTGCATGCTCCACTTCAAGGGCTTCGGAGTCCTCATAAAAGGAAAAAGTGGCTCTGGTAAAAGTGAGACTGCCATCGGACTAGTGGAACGAGGAGCCGCTCTCATCGCAGATGACCATGTAAACATCCGTAACGTTAGTGGAGAGCTCACAGCCTACACCAAGGATTTCTCCAGAGGGTTCATCGAAATGCGCGGAATAGGCATCGTCAATGTCACAAACATCTACGGACTAGGAGCCATGATGCCTGACTCCAAGCTAGATCTCATCATCAATCTACGCCCACAAAGTGACCTCAACGAAGTAGATAGAACCGGCATAAACCGCGAAACTGAAGACATCCTCGGAGTCGATGTCCCCTACGTTGATATTCCCGTTGCTCCGGGCAGAGACATGGTCAGAATGGTCGCAGTCACCATCCTAGAGCTACAGCTCCGCCGCCTAGGCTACGATATGGCAGACGAATTTAACAACAGACTCACCGAAAAAATCAAGAATCAGAACAACCCAACAAACTAATACATAACCACTTAAGATTTTTTACTCCAGACCTGAAAATTTCTCTTCCACTGGCTATTTTCTCCCACTAAGATATAGCCATCAAACGAACACCAATCAATCAACTATCTTATGCCTAGTAAGGAAATCACAATCACCAATAAACTTGGAATTCATGCCCGCCCAGCCGCTCAATTTGTAAAAACTGCGAACCAATTTGACGCAGAGATCTCTGTCGAAAAAGATGGAGAAGAAATAGACGGCAAAAGCATCATGGGACTCATGATGCTCGCTGCTGGTCATGGCTCTGTGCTCATCATCTCCACTGAAGGCACCCAGGCTCAAGAGGCTTTAGATGCCCTCATCGATCTCGTTCAGAGAGATTTTGAGGATTAGCTTTATCTAAATTTAAGCTATTCCAACAAAGATCCTCTCTCACATCTGATTAGAAGATACTTCAACCATGAAGTCTAATAATGCCACTACACCCACCAAACACAGAAACTATCATACAAGGCACTGCCGTATCGCCCGGCATTGCCTTTGGTCCTGTGCATGTGGTTGCGCGTGGCATGATCGCCCCAGAAGTTTATGAAATTTCTGAAAACCACGTTGACTATGAAATTTCACGGTTCGAGGCAGCCATTGCTAAGACCAAGACTCAGCTCAGTGGCATCCAGAAAAAAATAGAAGACATCTCTGGGGATCACGAGGGACTCATCTTCGAGGCTCACATCCTTATACTTGAAGACAACTCCATCCTCAAGAAAGTCCGAGAAGGCATTGCCAGCAGACTTCAGAATGCTGAGTTTGTGTATTATGCCGTCATTCAGACTTACTGCGAAGCCATTCGCAGAATGAATGATAAATACCTCGCAGAACGCGCTACTGACATTGATGATGTAGCCCAGCGAGTGATCAGAAATTTCAGCTCAGCTGATGATGAGCATAAGTCAGAGGACCACAATCCAGATCACAAGCACATCATCGTAGCCTATGATCTCACTCCATCTGACACCGCCACCATGGATCGTCAGAAATCCCTCGGTTTCATCACTGAGCAAGGCAGCGTGAACTCACATACCGCCATTCTCTCGCGCTCACTTGGCATCCCCGCCATTGTCGGTCTAGAAAATGCCGTCATGAGTATCAAGTCCCTCACCTTTATCATTCTCGATGGCTACACCGGGCAAGTGATTCTTAATCCTACTCCTGAAACTGTCACAAAATACCGCAACATCCAGCGCGGGAAACAAGCGCGTGAAATCGAGCTAGATGACATCAAGGAAAGCCTCACTCAGACAACCGATGATCGTGCCATCACCCTATCCGCTAACATCGAGTTTGATCACGAGCTTACTTACGTAGAAAAATCTGGAGCAGAAGGCATCGGCCTATTCCGCACCGAGTTCTACCTTCTCGGCGGCGGTGAGATCCCAGACGAGAATCGCCAAACCAGAGTTTACACAGAAGTAGCCAAGCGCACCCAACCACACCAAGCCATCATCCGCACACTAGACGCTGGTGGTGATAAACTCCCAGCAGAACCTCTCCCAGAACCAGAACCCAACCCCTTCCTCGGCTGGCGTGGAATCCGTGTATCCCTCTCTCGCCAAGGCATGTTTAAGGAACAACTCCGAGCCATTTTAAGAGCCAGCGCTCACGGCAAACTTGGCGTCATGTTCCCCCTCATCTCAGGACTCCAAGAGCTACTTCAAGCGAAAGACATCCTCAAAGAATGCATGGACGAGCTCAATAGCGCAGAGATTCCATTCGACCCAGAAATGGAAGTTGGCATGATGATCGAAGTCCCCTCCGCCGCACTCATGGCAGAAGAACTCGGCAAGCACGTGGACTTTTTCTCGATTGGCACCAATGATCTGATCCAATACACCATCGCCGTTGACCGCGTAAACAAAAACGTTTCAAACCTCTACAAACCTACCAACCCAGCCGTCATTCGTCTCATTGACATGACCGCTCAGGCAGCCAGAAACAACGGCATCTGGACAGGAGTCTGCGGAGAAATGGCGAGCGACTTAAGCCTCACCCCGCTCTTAGTAGGTCTAGGCATCGATGAACTTTCTGTAGGAACTCACCAGCTCCCTAAAATCAAAAAAGCAGTCCGCTCACTTCACTACGGTAACTGTCAAGATCTCGCTAAAGAAGCCCTTAAAGGTCGATTTAGCCGAGACATCTACAAGCTCAGCCAGGACATGGCTCACAGCAGCTATTCCTTCCTCATTGATTAAATGGTGGCCAGATCACTCGCCATCGTTTTTCTACTGTGTTCCATCTCATTGGCACAGAAAACGGCTTGGCCCACCATCCTCAAAGGCAGAAACATGTCTAAGGTGGTAGAAGTCTCCACGAATGACGGCTCACAGATATACAGAGGTAAGTTTTTTCAATTCATCAGTGACAGTGAAATCAAAGTAAACGACATGCGCCGCTTTGCCGCCACCGCAGAATCCGTTCACTACGCGCTCAAGAAACTCCCTCTTAACCTAGTTCACCCACCCAGATTTGATCTAGACCGAGACACCCACAGCATCTACATTTACGCGGACATTGCTGCCTATGATAAGGCGGTAGGAGTGAAGCACTCTGCTGGCTATTATTCTAAATTTCATCGCTCCGTCTATCTGCGCAAAGACCTCTTCATCACCGCCACCAAGCCTAACTACAAGCTCCTCGTCCATGAGCTCACCCACCTCAACATGCACGGCATCATCCGCTATTCAAATGCTTGGTTCTCCGAAGGAAATGCCGAGTACATGGCATCCTCATTCTATAACAATAGTTCCTATAACTTCAGCACCATGACCGCTAACATCCGTAAGCGTGCACTATCATTTATCCCTCCAAACGAGAAAAAGACAAAGAAAAAAGACGAAAGCATCCCCCTCCCTAATCTAAAAGCACTCATCACCCTTGATGACCCGCAATGGATCAAACACAACAACAAACTAGCCCCAGAAAACCGCTACCGTCCCTACCTAGCCGCCCTCATCACCGTGCACTATTTTTACCACATAGCTCCCAATGGCAGAGAGAAAATAAACCGCTACATCTCCGACCTCACCTCCGGAAATAAAAAGCTACGCGCAACAGCTCAGCAAAGACTCTTTCAGGATATTAACCTCAGCGAACTAGAAACAAAACTCACAACCTACTGGAAGAAAAAAGGACTACGCATCAGCTTTCCGTAGCCAGAGAGTTTTTCTTAAAATCTGTTATCAGATACTTCAACAACTTGACTTTTCTATAATTCAGTCTATTCAATCAGCCAGAAATGATACGTAGTTTCATCATCAAGCTTACCTGCATCGCTACAGCATTCTCCATTATTGGAGGACCACTAGCAATGTATCAGGTATTCGCTTGGTCTCAGATGCTTCATGATCGTATTCCTAATCAAGGACTCGCTGAAGCCATCGACTCTACATTTTCTGGTGAGACTCCCTGTGAGCATTGTTTAAAAATATCCGCCATCAAAAAGGACGAGAAACAACCTGAAAAAAACCAGCTCCCTAAAAAAATAGAAGTCATCTCTATCGCTAAAATTGCCGCTAGTAATCAACAAGTCTCACTCGTGAAGCCTCCATCGGTGAGGTTAGCATACATCCCCTCATCCATCCACATCCCTAAGGGCGTCATTTTAAAATGCCCCACTCCGCCACCGCGGAACTGTTAGATTATTCCTAGATGCCTTTGAGCATCATCTCTTGAACTGAGTCACTCCTGACTCTGACTGACACCGTGTGGTGTCATCAATAACAAATCACTACCCCATCACGCTTGCTCATTTTTTTGATCTGCACGCGCGTTGGATCAAATCAACTTATAAATAATCTAACAAAATGAAAATTAACAATATCAACGCAGCCACATCATGCGCTGCACTCTTACTCGCATCATCACTCACAGTACAAGCTGGATCTAACATTTCAGACTGCTGTCCACCATCTGCAGCAGGAGTCACCTCTCGCCCAGATGCACACGCACCCATCGGAGTCATGAGAGACCACACCCATAGCCAAGGCAAGTGGATGCTATCCTATCGCTTCATGCACATGAGTATGAACGGACACCAAGACAATACCACCTCACTCAGTAGCAGTGAAGTTTACCAGAGACAATCCCCCTCTGGAGAACACTACACCTCCGCTGCAGATGAAATGACTATGGACATGCACATGCTCGGCATCATGTACGCCCCCACAGACAAGCTCACCCTCATGGGCATGATCAACTACGTGGAAAAAAACATGAAAATAGTAACCAGCCCACACGCTAATAGCATGGGGCACGGACACATGGCTAACCATCACGGCAACCACGGCCACAGCTCAAGCGGACTCGGAAATGTGACACTCAGCGCACTCTACAATATCCTCAACACCCCCCAGCAAAAGATTCACCTCAACCTAGGACTCACACTCCCCACTGCTGAAGTAGAAGAAAAAATGAACGATACATTTCTCCCCTACGGAATGCAGCTAGGAACTGGAGTGTTCGGGTTAAACCTAGGAGCCACCTACACCGCTAAATACGATCATTTCTCATGGGGTGCTCAAGCCATGAAAAGCTTAGCCCTAGAGGACGAGAACGATGCCGGATTCCGCTACGGAGACACCTTCCAGTTCACCACCTGGATCGCAGC
>CAKZMG010000040.1 GCA_937128235.1 uncultured Verrucomicrobiales bacterium | reverse complement strand
TCCATAATCTACAAAATCTCCTCCACGGGAATCTTCCCATTCGTCGCCACGATACTCATTACATCCGGCTCACCATCCTTCGGAGTCAGCGTCACTTTCCCACCCGTAGCCTCTATTAAAAGCTGACCAGCAGCGATGTCCCAGAGCGAAATTCTAGTCTCAATATAAGCATCCAATCTACCCGTAGCAATGTATGCCATGCCCAGCGCGGCGGATCCCATCATGCGCATTTTTCTCGCTCTCACAGATGCGCGGCGGTATCTCTCTAGCCCCGCAGAAAGTGCATCATCCGTTTTCCCACAGCCCACATAAAGAATGCTTTCCTCCAGCTTCGTTCTCGAACTCACAGAGATTTCCTCGCCGTTGAGGTAAGGTTTTTCTCCTTTCACCACCGTCCAGAGATCATCCATGGACGGATCATAAATCACCCCAACAATCAGCTCCTCCTTATGCCTCAGCGCGATGGAAACACAGTAATGCGGGATGCCATAAAAGTAGTTCACCGTGCCATCAATAGGATCCACTATCCACTGATAATCCGAGTCCTGATTCCCCGCCACGCCCTCCTCGCCATACAGCGCGTAGTCTGGAAATTCATCTAACAGAATCCCCGTGATCAACTCCTGTGACTCCACATCAAGCGCCAGCTTAATATCGTGCCGCTTCATCTCATCCACCACTAATGCACGCCCAAAATTCTCTCTCAAAAGCACACCCGCCGCCTTTGCCGCTTTCACTGCTGTCTCTACTGCTGTCATAAAATTTCCTCTCTTCCTTTAATTCCCTTCCTCGCTTCTCTGCCTATCCTGCTCCATCCCCAGCGCCACCTCCACCACGCTATGCGCTATCCTGTGCTTATCCGCCTTAGCTACCTTCTCCTCATCATCACGGAAAACCAAAATCACCTCATTCTCATTGGAATCAAAGCCAATATCCTTCCTAGAAACATCATTCGCCACCACCATGTCACAGCCCTTTTTCAAAAGCTTACCTCTAGCATTCTCCACCACATTCTCCGTCTCAGCCGCGAAGCCCACCAGCGTTCCCTCAAATAAAAACTTACCTCTAGCTGAGCCTAAAATATCCGCATTCCTCACCAGCTTCAGTGTCAGCTCCTCCCCCACCTTCTTCATCTTCTGCTCCGCAAATTCCGCCGGCCTGTAGTCCGCCACCGCAGCCGCAAAGATAGCCACATCCGCCTTCCCTATCCACCGCTCCACCGCATCATACATATCTGCCGCACTCTCCACAGGGATAAAATCCACCCCATCTGGCACCTCCAGCCCAGTATCCGTAGGACCAGAAATCAAGATCACTCGGCATTCCTTAGCCGCCGCCACATCCGCTATCGCATACCCCATCTTCCCAGATGACCTATTCGTAAGATACCGCACCGGATCTATCCCCTCCCGCGTAGGCCCTGCTGTGATGAGAACTGTCATAAATTTTCTAACCAGACCCTAACAAGGAATCACCAAGCTACAACCCTAAACCCCATAACAGAGCTTCAAAGCTCAAGTCTAACACTCAGCTAAACAAATCTATTCACCTTTTTTGCGCTTCTCCATCTCCAAAGCCACTCTCCTAGACCATCCAACTTTATTATACTTCAATAACGGGTCTCTTAAAAACGGAAACTCTTCTGAAGTAGATATAAGACCTTTAATAGAGTCATAAAGGCACAACTCACGTTCATATTCTTCTCTAGCGGCATCAAACCTTTTTCGCTCTATTTCCAACACCCCTTTTCTTTCCAAAGGCTCTACCTGAAATAATCTCACATCATCATTAAGCTGAGCTAAATCTTTTCTCAATTTTCCCACTTCAACCTTTGCCTTAGCCAACAACCTTTCACCAATATCCTCAATCCTCACATCTAAAGCCTCAATATATATATCATCTTTTTTCTCTCCTCCTGCGATCACCTCAGCCCTTTTCCGAAATAATACAGAATATTGATCATAATCAGACTTCAACCCATCCAGATCACCTCTTCCTGAAGCAATAATCATAACGATCAAATCCCCATCATCTAAACTCTCTAAGGAATCTAAAAAACTCTCTAACTGATCTCGCTCCCTTTTTATCTTTGCATAATCAGACTTCTCCTCACCCTCACCAACCGAGACACCTGCTTTTTTAGACAACACATATAACTTTTTTCTGAGAGCCTCCACCTTCTTCTCCTGTGCTTCAATCTTCCTATCAAACTCTACCATCGCCTCTCTTCTCCTATTATCTATCCTCTCACAATGCAAAACCTCAACACTCTTCAACCAAGCATAATTCAACTGCTGAGCCTGTATCTTACTTGCCCCATAAGTAGTCACAGTCATTAAGCGAGACTCCCTATCTAATTCAAACGAAATATTCCTGCCTACCTCCTCTTTCAATCTCGCCTCATCACAACCAAACAACTCACCCAAAAAATAATCATCCACCGCTCTAACATTCCCCTCTTCGCTCTTAAACTCTTTTTCAACCCTCCCTAGAAAACCATCCACCAACTCATCATAAGATTGAGCCATAAGACACCGCCACCTCGGAGGCTTAATCTCTACAACCGTCTCACAATGAAACCTCTGCTCCAAAAACGAAGCCGCTTCAACAGACTCGTCATCATTGGGATTTAAAATCAAAAACCCCAAAAAACTAATCATACACAGCAAAAAAATAGCAACTACAATATTCTTCATCATTTCGGTGGGATGCAAACACCCTATAAAAACAGACAACTCACCTTCAAAATCGTTCAAACTCAAAGCTTCATCCTACAAGCCCAATGACTAATCGACTAATGACCAATGACGGGCGAAGCCCAATCTTACTCCCCCTGATAACGATAATGCCCGCTGATCGTGTAAGTCAGCAAGTCATTGCTCCACTCCGTACCATTGCCATTATTATGCGCTACCCATACCTCCTGCGCATGTGAGCCTGGCCCAGGAACCACGATGCCAATATGTGGCCGCCCATCTGGTAAACTCCACACCACCACATCACCATAGCTATAATCTGCGGTAGATCTCGTAGTCGCTAAGCTCACCCCGTGACGCTCAAAAAACCTCTGCTGGTTCTGCACGCGGCGATGATCAATATTCGTATCCGGCTGTCTCTGGTTCCACAGCTGCGGGTACTTATGAAAATTCTCCTTCATATCCTCATGGATCAGCACCTGGAGATCCACCCCTAGCTGGCGATACGCTCGCACCACCATATCCGTGCTCGTGCCTCGGTCAGAAGAAATGTCACCATTCGGGTAACCGATGTTATTATAAACTGAGCCATCATAGATCACACCGAGACGCGTTCTATCCAGAGCCGCAGCCGCCAGTCTATCTCCATACTTGCCAGTAGTGGACAGATCAGAAATAGCCATTTCCACCTTAGAATCCGTCGGTAAATCATTAGAACTCTTCACCAGATCCGCAAACGCTGGCCAAGCAAAATAAGACACAAACCCAGCCGCCAAAAGCATAATCACCCAGCCGCCCAAAACAGGCTTCTTGCGTTTCTTAGTTGGCACAGGACCTATGTATTCGATCGGAGTCATTTTTTTCCGTGGTTCTTCTACTATTTATACTTTCACTACACCACTTTTTTTTCACCAAAATAGAAAAAACTTACCTCTAACAGAAACC
>CAKZMG010000039.1 GCA_937128235.1 uncultured Verrucomicrobiales bacterium | reverse complement strand
ACGCGCATCCAGTGTGCGCAGTGCCATAATCATCCGTTCGACCGCTGGACCATGGACGACTACTATAGCTTCACCGCATTCTTTACGCAGGTGAAACGCAAGCCGGCGCAGGACCCGCGAGAGCAGATTATATTCGATGCCGGCGGCGAAATCCAGCATCCAGTCACCAAGAAAAACGCCATTCCTAAATTTCTCGGTGGCTCTACTCCAGACACCAAAGGGAAAAACCGCCGCGAGCTAGTAGCTGGCTGGCTCACCGCACCAGATAATCCGTGGTTCGCGCGCAACGTCTCTAACATCATCTGGGATCACTTCTTCGGTAGCGGGATTATTGATCCAGTGGATGACATCCGCGTCTCGAATCCGCCATCAAACCCAGAGCTGTTAGATGCGCTGTCTAAGAAATTTGTATCTAGTAAGTTCAGCATCCACGAGCTGGTGCGTGACATCTGCAACTCTCGCACCTATCAGCTAGCGAGTGCTGTGAACAATACTAACATGTATGATCAAACGAATTTTTCTCACAGTAAAATTCGCCGTATTCGTGCTGAGTTTCTGTTAGATAGCATTGCGCAGGTGACCAAGACTCCGAATAAATTCAGAGCGCTACCACTGGGGACCAAAGCCACTCGTCTAGCAGATGGAAATACCTCTAACTACTTCCTAAAGACCTTCGGCAGAGCCACCAGACTGACCGTTTGCTCATGTGAAGTGAAGCTGGAGCCAAACCTCTCCCAGGCACTCCATCTCATCAATGGAAACTCCATCCATCAGCGTATTCAGCAGGGAAAAGTCATCGTTAACCTGATGAAAGAGAAGAAGACGAACAGAGAAATAATCAATCATGTCTATCTCTCCGCGCTCACTAGAAATGCCACTGAGATGGAAATGAATAAACTGTTAGATCTCTTTAAAGCGATCAACAAAGACGATAAAGAAAAGTACGCAAAGCGGAGAGAATTGTTAGAAGACATCTTCTGGGCAGTGCTAAATTCCAAAGAATTCATCTTCACTCACTAAACAAAATGAAAACCATTTTTATCATACTAGGGTCGCTAACCGTCATGACAGCGAGTGCTCAGGAAAAGCTCAATTACGATGATCATATCTTACCCATTTTTGAGAAGTCCTGCACCAATTGCCATAACCCAGATAAGAAGAAAGGTGATCTAGATCTCACCACTTATGGTGGCTTTCTAACCGGCAGCTCAGGTGGGAAAATAGCCAGTGCTGGTGATGGCTCTGGATCAAAAATATTTACCACAGCCACACACTCAGAAGAACCATTCATGCCACCTAAAGGAAAAGGTGAGAAGCTCGATAAAAAAGATCTCATGACGATTCGGCAGTGGATCGATGGTGGGCTGTTAGAGACGAAGGACTCTAAGGCGAAGAAGAACAACACTCCGAAAATTGACTTCTCAAAAATCAATGCAAATCAGCCAAAGGGACCAGCACCATTACCAGTAAATCTCAGCCTGGAACCCGTGACCACACCGCGCTCGATAGGAGTCGTCTCAGACATCGAGTGCAGCCCCACCGCACCAGTTCTCGCCATCACCGCACAGCAGCAGACCCTTCTCTACAACACCCAAAGCCTAGAACTCATCGGAGTGATTCCATTTCCGAAATCTAAGAAAGGCATCATGAATCCAGAGTCGCTCAGCTTCCACCCCTCCGGGAAATTTCTCCTCGCAGGTGGCGGTGTGGCAGGGAAAACGGGACTCACCACATGCTGGGACATCACCACAGGAAAGACCATCATGACAGTGGCGCGCGAGTACGATGCAGTCATCGCCTCAGCACTAAGAAAGGACCTCAAAGGCATCGCCACCGGCGGACCATCCAGGCGCGTGAAGCTCTGGGACGCCGCCACAAACACCCTAGAACACAACCACAAAAAACACACCGATTGGGTCACCAGCCTCAGCTACTCACATGATGGAGTCCTACTCGCCAGCGGCGGCAGAGGTGGGGGAGTCTATATCTGGGAGGCGCACTCTGGGAATGAATTTCATAAACTCAGAGGGCATAAAGCACGCATCGTAGCCATGAAATGGAGCCCAGACTCAAACTACCTCGCCACCGCATCAGAGGACGGAACACTAAGAGTCTGGAACATGCAGGACGGCAAGGAAGTGAAAAAAATAGACGCGCACAAAGGCGGAATTTTAGACATGGATTGGTCTAACAAAGGTGAATTTGTGACCGTGGGGCGCGACGGATTTATCAAGCTCTGGAAGTCTAATTACGGACTGAAGAAACAATTTCACCACAAGACCGCGCTGCCACTCAGAGCGGAATGGAGCCATGATTCCGCACGCGTATTTATAGCAGACTACCAGGGAAACGTCACCGCTTGGAATGCCGAGCTAAAGCCACTAGGACTACTAGACGGAACCCCGAAACCAGTAGAAGATAGAATAGCTGGGTATGTGAATAAAATGGGGCAAACTCAGTTGTTACTTGCAGCAGCAGAGACCAAGGTCGCGAATGCTGAGAAGCATTTAGCGGCAGTTCAGGACAACGTTAAGAAGGCTCAGAAGGATCTAACAGACAACAAGAAAGCCTACCAGTTAGCACAGCAAAATCAGAGAAACAATGAAGCAATCTTCAGGAGACACCAACAACAGATCCCCAAGATCCAGCAGAAAATCAAGCAAGTAGAAGCGCAGATAAAAACTCTCTCAACTCCAGCTGTACTAGTGAAACCAACCACTCCACCAGCCTCACCAACGCCACCAGATCCTAAAAAAGCTGAGCAGCTAAAGCAGGCGAAAGCGAAGCTCCAACCGCTCAGAACACAGATCAAAAAGGCACAAGAGCAGATCAAATTCTCCCAAACCGAGATCCAGAAATTCAAGAAAGAATTCAACCAAAGAAGAGCAAAAGACAAGCCTCTAACTGACAAGATCAACAATCTGAAAAAAGAAATCCCTAAAGCTCAACAGAATTTAGTAAAAACCAAAGAACCCATCGCTCAGATAGAAAAGAAGATCAAAAAGATCGGAGAAAAAGTGAAACGCTTACAGGATTACTTAGATCAGCGGAAAAAATAGGGCACGACTACTGTGAATAAGTAGCTTAGTTCTTCAAAGAACAACACCCCATGATTTCGGCTTTCCGTCAGTAACGCATGACGGAAAAAGTCTGATTCATCAAAGGTAGGGCAGCATTGTCGGCAGGGAGGGATTGCCAATCACTCCGAGTGAGCGAGTCACTACTATTGAGCTATCCTCTATCTACTTCTAGCCATTGTAGTTTAGTTTTACTGTCGGTCTGTCGCCAGAAAATGGTGGAACGATATTCAAAATCCAAGAAAAAACGTCATGCTTTGCGTGCGAAGAGCCAAATAACAGTGATTTTTTCTCTTTAAGCTATTGAGCTTGCGACTGGTGATATTTTGGTGAAGAGTGTGCTAGTATTATTAACCTAAAATTTATGAAATACCATCCATTTACTCTTTTTAAAACTGCTACAATAGCAATACTCACAGCGACATCTGCACTCACTACTGTATCTGCAAATAGTGCCAAGCAGGTGGCGGAAAAATTTGAGGCGTCAAAGCAACTTGACCTAAGTGGTGATAAAGTTCGTTTCCGTTTCCCGATAGGGATCAATGCACGCATCGTGGGATCTACCTATGAGCAAGTCATCGGGCTAGACGGTAAAATTCGCCGACCTCTGTCAGATGTGACCAGTGTGGTCACGATAGAGCTTTCGGATAAGAAAGATACCAAACACAATGTGACGGTGCCGCTTATGATTCCTGCGCGTACTAAAGCAGTGAGTGGAGCAAATGAGAAACCCTCTGTGGTGCCAGCCCTGCAAGAATGGCTAGGTTCTGAAGGGAAGTTCACCCCTACGAGCGCATCCCGCATCGTGATAAGAGCGGGTGATGCAGGTGAAGGAAAGCCTACATTACGCCAACGCATGGATGTCTTTGCGAGTGATTATCTGGATGTCACGGGCACCAAGATCACTGTAGTTGAAGGTGAATCTGCCAAGCCTGGAGACTTTTTCATCACCCTAGATAAAGGGACTGGTGTCAGTAAGCTCGGTGATGAAGGTTACCGCCTATCGGTGACTGATGGAGTCGTCATTAATGCCACTACGCCGCTCGGAGCGTTCTGGGCCACACGCTCGATCTTACAAGTATTGAAGACCAATGAGAATTCATTTCCCTGTGGCTATGCGGCTGACTATCCGCAGTATCCGGTGCGTGGCTTCATGTATGACGTAGGGCGTAAGCCAGCGACCATCGAAGCCGTGCGTTCCGTCATGAAAACCATGTCATGGTATAAGCTCAATGACCTCCAATTACACTTGAATGATAATTTCATTTGGCTTCATGACTACACCAAGATTCCTAACAAAAAGGGTGCGACAGCAGAGCAGAAAAAAGCTGCGATCAAGGAGGTGATGGATGCTTCACCTACAGCATTTCGTCTTGAGTCATCGATCCAAGGTGCAGATGGAACGAAGCTCACCGTGCCAGACTATTCATACTCTAAAAAGCAATTTGGAGAACTGATCGACGATGGTCGCCTTTTCGGAGTGAATGTTGTGCCAGAGATTGATGTGCCGGGTCACGCGATGAGTCTGGTGAAAATTCGCCCAGATCTGATGTATCGGGGAAAGCTCACTAAGCCGCATTATGTAGAGCGTGCTGCTATGCTGGATGCATCGGAGGACGTATTTGATCCTAAGACAGGGAAAACTTACCGTGAGGAGACGCTGGATTTCGTAAAGCAGGTGTTTGACGAATACATGGTAGGAGAGAATGGGGAGCCTCCTGTATTCCGTGATGCGGTTGTTCATATTGGCACCGATGAATACTATGGGTCAGCTGAAGATTACCGAGCATTCGCTGATGATCTTCTGAAGCATGTGAAATCTCGCGGATTCACTCCGCGCTTCTGGGGCAGCCTGCGTGCTAAAAAGGGCAAGACGCCAGTGGTGAGCAAGGGAGTCCAAATGCATATCTGGTCGCTAGGATGGGCATCTCCTAAGGGTGCTTTAGAGTCTGGTTACGACATCATTAACATTCTCGATCGCTCGTCTTACATCGTTCCGAATGGCACAGGTAATGTGGGTGCCTATGGCGATTACTTAAATTTAGCGAATCTCTACTCACCAAAATGGCAACCCCACACCATGGGGAACGAGCATGTGATACCCGGACACCCTAAAATGCTGGGTGCGCAGTGGGCACTGTGGAACGACAATGCATTTCGCCGAGATACCGGACTCATCGACTATGATCTTTTTGATCGGATCCAGGAGTCATGCTCAGTGATGGCAGAGAAGACATGGGCAACAGGGACGGATCGTTCATTTCAGGAATTTACCAAGCTCGTGGAACAAGTGGGCGATGCTCCGCAGACTAACGCCCGCTATGTAGTAGCGACTAAGCAGCCACTTGCCCTTGATCTAGTGGTTGAAAATGGAACGCTCACCGACAAGTCGGGAAATCAATACCATGCTCTTAGTTCTGAAAATGTTGTCTTCAAGGAGGTGCTTGAGCTTCGAGGTGGACGTAGTTTCGTGAAGAACGCTGTGGCAAACATCGCACCGAATTATGTAGCAGAATTTCGCGTCAAACGGACTTCGGAATCTAGAGACCCACAAGTCATCTTTTCATCATTCACAGGTAAGTTTTTCGCCGTGCAGGCAAAGACTGGTAAAGTGGGCATCACGCGTGACACTTGGGAATACTCATTCGACTACACGTTGCCAGTAGGTGAGTGGGTTGATCTAAAATTAGTCGCCTCCGGGCGTTCGCTCACATTGTTTGCTAACGGTAAAGAAATAGGGGCACCCGTGCGTCATCAGTTCCCAGAAACTCACAAATACAGCAGCTTTATTTTCCCTATCGAGCACATCGGTGATGAGTCACAAGCGTTCGTAGGTCAGCTAAGCGGGGTGAAAGTCACCGTTGAGTTACCACCTAATATGGACTTGGCCATCCCATCTGGGGAGTTAAACGTCAAGGCTAGCAGTGAACACGGTGTGGGCGCTGACGGAGACATCAGTAAGGTGCTCGATGGTAATGCTTCTAGCTATTGGCATAGTAAATATAATCCAAAAGATGAACCTCCATTTGAAATCACGCTTCAGCTCAAACAGCCGGAAGAACTTAACATGCTGAGTTTCCTTCCACGTCAAGATATGAGCAACGGAGCAATCAAGAACGCCGATCTATTTACTAAATCAGAATCTGGTGCATGGGAGCGAGTGGCAAGCTATTCAGGGACTGGCAGCAGCCGTGAACGACAAGCAATCGCATTTCCAGCACAGAAAGTGAATGCGCTCAAGCTAGTCATCACGGGTTCAGTAGGCAGCTTTGGCACAATGGCTGAGCTAAATGTCCATCGCGCATCTAACTAACTTAGATTAGATCTTAGAGCTTAGATTTGGAAGTCCTAATACAAATAATACAAGTAATACAAGTAGCCACCCACGTAGTTGAAAAGGCTATTTGAATACAAGTAATACAAGTAGCCACCCACGTAGTTGAAAAGGCTATTGACTCCCTGCTGTATATTTATTACTAGTTACTTATGAGAAAAAGACGTGAAACTATTTTGTCGCCTTTTAGGGAGTAAAAGTCTGCTGTTTATCATTGCGTTTCGCGCTGTGTGGATAGGGATACAAGTAGCCACCCGATACAAGTAGCCACCCACGTAGTTGAAAAGGCTATTCGATACAAGTAGCCACCCACGTAGTTGAAAATGCTGTTGACTCCCTGCTGGATATTTAATACGAGTTACTTATGAGAAAACGACGTGAAACTATTTTGTCGCCTTTTAGGGAGGAAAAGTCTGCTATTTATCATTGCGTTTCGCGGTGTGTGGATCGGGATTTTAAGTTTGGGGATGAGGAGCGGGAGGTGTTCGTGCAGATGATGCGGAGGTATGAGAAATTCTGCGGAGTTCAGGTGTTGTCGTATTGCGTGATGTCTAATCATTTTCACATCCTGGTGAAGGTGCCGCCTGAGTGTGCGCGGGATATTTTGGAGGATCAAATCTTGGAGCGGATGCGTGGGGTTTATAGCCAGGTGTTTGTGGCGGATGTTGAGCGGAAATTTAAGCGGTATCAGAAGAATCATGCTACGAAGGCGGCTCGGTTGATGCGGGAGAAGTTCACGGATAGGATGGCGGATTTGAGCGAGTTTATGAAGATGCTGAAGTGGCGGTTTAGCTGCTGGTTTAATAAGAAACATGGGCGTGTGGGGACGCTGTGGGAGAGTAGATTTAAGAG
>CAKZMG010000038.1 GCA_937128235.1 uncultured Verrucomicrobiales bacterium | reverse complement strand
TAAGCGCTGAAAGCATCTAAGCGCCAAGCTATTCCCAAGATTAATTTTCCCTGAAGGATCGTGGAAGACCACCACGTAGATAGGCTGGGGGTGTAAGTGCAGCAATGCATTCAGCTCACCAGTACTAATCATCCGTTTGGCTTGATTCCTTAAGCTTTAAACATTAGTTATTTAGCAGGAAGTTAAGAAAATTAGAAACAATTCCAAGATCAACAAAGCAAGTAAGCATTAGTTGAAATTGAAACGTAATACAGAACAGTCAAACTTAATATGTCTATACAGTTGCTCGCTTAGCTCACAAAGTGTTTAAGACACACACGCTCTAACAAATAGAAGAAACAACAACACACCAAGCAGCAGCTTAAGTCTCTAGACGTTCCGAAGGAAAGCAATGTTCCAAAGTACTGGTCACCAATGACCAATGACTAATGACCATTGACACCGCCTTCGGCGGTCTGGTGACCATAGCAAAGTGGAACCACCCGGTCCCATTCCGAACCCGGAAGTGAAACGCTTTTGCGCCGATGGTAGTTGGACGATAGGTCCTGTGAGAGTAGGTCGTCGCCAGTTCTTTATGCCCGTAGTCAGCTAACGCTGACTACGGGCTTTTTTGTGCCAATGTGCACCAATGTGCAGTAGGCTTCCAGCCTCTGATAAGAAGACGAACTCCAGATGCGAGACGCCTCTAGCACCTTCATGTTGGGGATAGCTGCAACCTATGAGAAATCCACACAAAAAACTCCTACCCAGTCTCCCAGGGCGAACTCACTTTGAGTGGTATGCATTTCTTTACAATTAAGGCTTGTACACCATATTTAGTAGTCTACACTGACTAAATGCCTAACGAAACACGCTCAGAACACTACGCTGGAGGATTTCCTGATAGTATTGCTAATTTTAATCATCTAACAGATCCTCGAACAGGACGAAATAAACAGCATTATTTTGGAGAAATTCTCTTTATCGCACTAGCTGCCATCATCTGCCAATGCGAGGGTTTTGATGATATGGAACGATTCGCTGAGGGTAAAAAAACATGGCTTAAAAAACATCTTCAACTTCCTAACGGCACACCTAGTAATGATACATTCCGCCGTGTCTTCACAGCGATTGACCCCAAGGTCTTCAACGCATGTTTTATCACTTTTACAGAGGGTTTAGTACCAAATAAGTTAAGCTCACAGTTAATCGCAATCGACGGCAAAGCTGTGCGTCATAGCTTTGATAATGCGACCGAAAGCAAACACCTTCACCTACTCAGTGCCTACGCATGTGAGCAAGGGTTAAGCCTGACTCAATTAGCTGTGGATGAAAAATCTAATGAAATAACTGCCGTTCCAGAACTGTTAGATAGCCTTGATATAGAAGGTCACACCATCAGCCTTGACGCTATGGGATGTCAAAAGAAAATAGCGCGTCAAATCCGCTTTGCGCATGCAGACTACCTGCTTGCGCTTAAAGCAAACCACCCTCATTTACACCAAAGAGTGGAGCAACTTTTTAGTAGCGCAGGAGCACTGGAGTATACTAAAAATCAGGGTCATACTTTCACACATATAGAACTAGAAAACAAAGGACATGGGCGATTGGAAAAACGGATTGTGCTTGCTACAGACGCACTGAGTTGGATCGATAAAAATGAACGAGAGAGTTGGTATGGTTTGAAAAGCCTAGTCTGCGTTGAATCCCACCGTAAAGATTTAAGTTCATCAAAGAGCAGTGCTGAGAGACGCTACTACCTGACCAGCCATGAGCCAGATGCAGAAAATCTTCAAAAACTAATACGCCAACACTGGGCAATAGAGAACAGTTGTCACTGGATACTGGATGTAGTGTGGAATGAAGATAACTCACGGATACGTAAGGGCAACGCAGCAGAAAACGTGGCTCTGCTAAGAAAACTAGCTCTCAACATACTAAAAGCAGACACTACTCTCAAAGACACCATCCGAGGAAAACGCCTTCAAGCCACCTTCAATGACGATGTTCTCGAAAAATTACTATTTCTCAAAGTGAGTTAGCCCTGCCCAGTCTCCAAAACATTCCTTTTTCTCATTTACATACCCGCCTAGTCATTGCAGCATAGTGCAATAACAAAAATCCACTCTTTTGATGCCTTTTGAAAAGCCAAGATGTGATATCGCATCGGGAAGAGTGATCTAATACTATTAGACAAAAAATGAAAAAAATACTCTTCACTTCAGCTTTGCTCGGAATAATCGCTATGTTGAGTCAAGGCGCTGATAGGCCTCGGGTCATACTACATGCAGTTAAAATTCTTCAGGTTGAGGCATATCGGGTGTTCATTCTTGAAGATGACTATGGTTATGTCGTAATTAACGATGGGACAGAGAAGAAACCGAAACCCCACTATATTTTAGGCTCGCAGAAGGATGGTACAGTTATTCATTATTCTAATAAGAAGGACTTTCTTGCAGCTGTATCAAATATTCCATCAGGATCGACTCTTCGAGAGTATGCTAAATGTCTTTGTCCGTTATCGTATGGGTTGACCGAGGCTCAGCTCGTCTACAAAGATATACCCAGCCTTGCTAAGGCTAAAGGCATTAAGTATAGTGATAAATGTAAAATGTATTGTAACTGCCCAGACAGTCTTAGGAAGAAAAAACAGGTCGAATAAAAAGACGTTGCACCCGATGGCTAGTAGCTTCGGAGTCATTTTTGAAGCTTGCCGATCAGCATAGAAAAAATAATCATTTCATCTGAGGTTTTATCGCCTCGGGTGAACTTTACGTTCGACTAAAAATGTTACGCTTAATGGTATCAATAATATGATTCACTCTCTATTTCATTCTCGCTGGTAGTGTAAATATTTGTCTGTAAAAGTGATGAACACCTAGAGTAGCCAAATATGAATTGATGGAGCGTAGCGGAATCAATTCATATTTGGGCCCCAAAGCCACTATCTCTTGCAAGGTGTCCATCCACTTTGGTTAATGAAGGTTCTTACGCAACCAAGAACCAAACAATAGACGAACAAAAACAAATTAACACGCAAGACGATCTTATCAACCTACTTCTCACAAACGGAATTTCTGATGCCATGCAGCCAGTGATGGAGCTCCTGCTCAATGCTGCCATGCTTATCGAACGATCCACCCACCTCAACGCTCAGCCACACGAGCGAGGAGCAGAGTGCAATGGATACGCTAATGGCTTCAAACCCCGAACCTATCACTCATCCATAGGTAAGTTGGAACTGAATTATCCACAAGTAAGAGACTCAGAGAGCCCTTTTAGAACCTCATTATTTGAAAAAGGATCACGTAGCGACAGAGCCCTAAAAGTAGCCATCGCTACCATGTATATCCAAGGAGTAAGCACTCGCAAAGTAACTAATACCAATCTGCAAAACAAAAGAGACGATAGTGTTTATTTTTGTTGTTTTAAGATTGTGCTTCGCAATTAGAAAAACAGCCAGGCGTATCTTTATAAAATCTGCGTTGTTCTTCGGTCATGATGCTCGCATCACTCCCTCATCACGCCTTGATTTAATAAAGATCCACTCTGTCTATCGTCTCATTTGTTTCACAGACTGGTATAAAATAATGGGAACACTCTGTGGCTTCGAGGTGTCATCTGGGCAAGTATCCACACTCAGTTCTCAACTAGATGAAGAGTTTACAAAATGGAGGCAAAGAGACCTTCCCGATATCAAGCACATGATCTGTGATGTTAGCTACTACAAGGTTCGACATGATAGTGTGGTTAGAGATTGTGCCATTCTTATCGCTATCGGAGTGAAAGCCGATGATGGGAAAAGAATCATCCTAGGAGTCTCCTGCAAGCTCTCTGAAGCTGAAGTTCATTGGCGAGATTTTTTTGTCAGTCTAAAAGAACGAGGTCTAGGAATACCAGACTCCATCACCTCAGATGCTCAAAGCAGCCTTAAAATCCACACTCAACTCCAGTCCATGGCAACGATGCCAGTTCCACCTGCAACAAAACGCTCAGGCTTATGTTCCTAAAGTCCAAATGAAACAAACCGTAGCCTCAGATATCCTTAGAGTCTTTAATAGCCAAGATCTAGCTCACGCTGAAATGGAGCTTAGTAAGCTAGTCGAAAAATATCAGAAATCGGTCCCAGAGTTAGCCAGGTGCATGGAAACCAACCTACCAGAAGGCCTCATAATCTTCAGCTTACCAGCTAAAGTAAGAACCCGTCTGAGAACATCCAATATGTGCGAAACTCTCAACGGGATCATAAAAAGACGAACGAAAGTAGAAGGAGTATTTCCAAATTCGGACTCACTCCTGCGGCTAGTAACAGGAGTAATAATCGAAATATCCGATGAATGGGAAATCGGAAAAACCTATCTCAACCTAAACACAAAATAACCAAACCAGACTAAAAATCTTCACGAACGAACTACACTTTTACAGAAAAAATATTGCGTCGCCTTAAAATAGATAAGATTCACCGTGTTTCTTTATCTCTAAGCTCATTTCTCTTTTATAAATATGTATTTTGCTTACAACTTTAGATAGCACATCGCTTGTTCAATCAATTATGCTAAATACTCTTCAACAGCTCGAAGCTGAAATCATTCAGGAACGCGATCTACAAGCTCAGCAGATGCAGAAGCAATGGATGTTAACTTTACCTGAACGTGTCGATGCTGGTAGGGCTTTAGGACATCTAGTGATAGATTCTATAGATCATTCTCTGAAGCTGATTCACTTTGTTCCACCTTCAGAGGATTTTGCTTTTTTCAGGGAACAGCAAGCGATCAGAGTGAGCCAGAACTCTCCTGACACAGTCTTTTTCGCAGGAGTTTTTGTGGGTCTCACGAGCAAGGGGCTTACTGTGAAGTGCGCGGCTTGTGAGAGATTAGAATTTGTGACTAAATCTGGCTGGTCATTAGATGAGGAATTTGTAGATGTTTCAGACTTTTATCTTCGGGGGTTGAAATCGTTAGCTGAAGAGCAACATGGACGAGAAAATGTCTATCCAGTCTTATTTGAAGAGCGTCCTGCTACTATAGATGCGGAGACTTATGAGGAAACTTATGACGCACTAGACGAGGCAGATAGCTCATTGAATGAACCACAAAAGGACTCTGTTGCTACTGCTCTGGCAGCTAGTCCTATGCATTTGATTCAGGGACCTCCAGGCACAGGGAAGACACAGACACTAGCTGGATTAGTGGAGCAGCTTGTTATGAAGGGGTATCGTATTTTAGTTTCTGGATTCACGCACCGTTCGATCCATCAGGCACTTACTAAAATTTATGAGCTTATGGAAGACGATTGTCCGATTGTGAAAATAGGTGCGCCAGTTACGTCAGAGAAACTTCCATTTCCGACTTATGATTCATTAGAGGAGAGTGAATTGGATACGCATCAGGGACCTTATGTTATTGGGGCGACTCCTTTTGCGCTATTTACTAAGAGGCTACAGGCTGCGCATTTTGATTCAGCGGTGGTAGATGAGACATCGCAGATCACACTGCATGCGGCTGTTATGGTGATGATGAAAAGTGATCGTTGGTTCTTCTTTGGTGATGATAAGCAGCTCCCACCCGTATCGATGCTTCATCGTGGTGATCCAGCTTCTGCATCCGTTTTTACAAGGCTGAAGAAACAGACCGAATATACGACGCTCAATATTACTTACAGGATGAACGAGCAGCTCACGCAGTGGCCGAGTGAAATGTTTTATTATGGAGAGTTGGAGACATTTTTTCCCAAAAATAAATTCACACTCAAGGCTCAGCCAGAGCGTAGAACGTATCAAGAAATCCTATCACCAGACCTGTCGCTAGTCAGTGTGAAGTTGCCTTGTATGGATTCTAAATCTTTTAATGATGATGAAGCTGATCTTACAGCAGGGATCATTGAAGAGCTGATCTATTGTGGAATAGAGCCGAGTCAGATAGGTGTGGTTTCGCCCTTTCGTGCTCAAGCGTCACGGATTAGGACACTCCTACGAAATGTTCATTCTCCAAATCACAAACATCTAGAGCGCATCATCACGGTTGACACTGTGGATCGGTTTCAAGGTCAGGAGCGAGATGTTATTCTTTACACATTTACCTCGGCTGATTCTAGCTTCATCAGTAAAATCCATTCCTTTCAATTTAATCCAGCACGTATCAATGTGGCAGTCACACGGGCAAGGACAAAGGTGATTCTACTCTATTCTCAGGGGTTGTTTGATTATGCGGAGTCAAATGCTAACTCAGATGAACTCTGCTCACTGTTCTTAAGTTTGATTGATGAATCTCATCACGTTTCTATTTCTACGGACGTTTATGGCTAAGTTATTTCCAAATAAACTTAGCGGGGCGGTTCCTCCAGACGTAGCGCGGACATTCAGGCAGCTGAAGAAGCTGCCCGATTCGTTTTCCGTGTGGTACAGTCTCTCTCAGAGTCAGGCACGACCGCATTTTCTCATTGTCTGGGAAGGGCGTTGTGCATACTTGATGCAAGTTACTTCAACTGATCAACAGCTGGTGGATACGGTGATCAGCGGCGATTTATTTCGTTCTAACCAACCGATGACCCCTGATGTTCTTGGTGATCAAGAGCGTGAAGTTATTGCTGCATTTACTAAGAATTTACCGAGTGCAGAGAATTTTCCGATAGTGCCAATTGTGATATTTCCGAATGTCAACAAGGGGACTTTAGATACAATTTCTACTGAACTAGCTAAAGATAGTGGTATTCACTTTCTTGGAAAGCAGCAGCTTACTGCGGATAAACTAGCAGGTTTTCTCATTCAGCACGCTCCAGAAGAGTTAGAGAATCCTCAGTTGGAGCAACTCCGGAGCTGTTTCAGTCCAGAAAATATTGTCCCTAACAGATTTTCTCCACTATCAGTGAATCGATCTCACTTAGAAGCGACTCTCACTCCGCAGTTGTTAGATATGGATCAGGAATGGTGTATGAAAAATAATCTCTATCTTCCGGAAGAGACGAAGGACTTAGTTGAAGAGGAGTTAAGTTCCTCAAGCCAACTAGTAACAGGCGTAGCAGGGAGTGGAAAATCGTTGGTTTTACTTTATCGTGCGTTACTGAATGCTCAGCTGAATCCTGATGCCAAGGTGCTGATATTGACACATAATCGACCGATCAATCATGAACTCCAAGCTAGGTTCGATCACCTTAGTGATAAGAAATACAGCGTCACTTGGCTTACCTTTTTTAGTTGGGCACGACAACAACTTACCCAGAGGGACTGGCCGGCAGATGAGAAAGTTATCTATCCAGATAGAGCGTTACAGATCATCGAAGAGCAAACTAGAAATAGTGGTAATAAATTCTCAGCTAGCTTCCTGTTAGATGAAATAGGATTTATTAAGGATAATAATATTCGGAGGTCTCAGGAGTATTTTTCTATTTCAAGAACGGGGCAGGGTAGAGGACTTAAAGAAGCTCAGCGCAGGGTTGTTTGGAAAATTTATAGAAAATATCAAGAGTATCTCAAGGAGCAAAATCTAACGGATTGGCATAATGTTGCGATCCGTTTTTATGATAAAGCGATGCGCGGTGAGTGTGCATTTCCTGGCTATCACTGTATCCTGATCGATGAAGCGCAGTTTTTTGCTAAGACATGGTTTGATGTTGTAAACAAAGCCTTGATTCCTGGTGGTCAGTTATTCCTGTCTGCTGATCCCACTCAGGGTTTTCTGAAACGTCGTCAAACGTGGATATCAAGTGGAATCGAGGTTAGGGGACGCACTACTAGGCTGAATAGGGCGTATAGGAATTCTAAGGAGATATTGCGTTTTGCAACAGATTTCTATCGTAGTAGGCAACAGTCTGCTGAGAATTTTAGAGAAGCTGAGGATCTAAATTTACTCAGCGATACACAGATCAATCAAACGAAATCTACAGGATTTGAGCCTGTGATTATCCCTATGCAAAATGAGCAGGATGCACACACGCGGCTAATCAATGAACTAAAAAAGCTAAGTGAGGCTAAGATTAGCAAGACTAGTATCCTTATCTTGCATGCTAATTCAAAGCATCTTTATTCATTAGAAAAGGCGTTAGTTAGACATCTGCCCCAACTCCATTTTCACAATACGAAATCTGGACCTCCACCAGAAAAAAGCTTTGCTCATTTATCTACACTGAATGCTGCGACTGGGCTTGAATCGTCTATCGTTTTCTTACTTGGCGTGGACTTTCTGCTCGATAAAGAAGGCTCCATGTATCTTAGCTCAGATGAGCGCGAAGACTTAATTACTCAGAATACTCGTCAGCTCTACATGGCATTTACACGAGCATCTCAGAAGCTAGTTGTTTTCTCTAAGTTACTAAACTAAAGGTTTTACTTTATAATAACGGTGGAGCCTGGTCTTGCGTATTTTGGTACGTGGACTACGTCCCAGTTAGCCATTCTGATGCAGCCAGATGATGTGGCTCTGCCGATGGTGCGCGGGCTGTTCGTGCCGTGGATGCCGATGCCAGATTTGGTGAGACCTAGCCAGAGGACACCTACTGGATTGTTAGGTCCTGCGGGGATGTCTAAGTATTCTTTGCTGCGGACGCCGGTCTTTAGGAGTGATTTATCATAGCGCCAGGTGGGGAACTCGATGGCATTCTTTATCTTCCACTCACCGTAGTGGATAAATTTTTTCTTACCTGGAGTGATGGGGAAGGCTGCGATGAGACGTGCCTGAGATTCATCCCATGGCTCATAGTCATCTGCTACGATCATGGCTTTAGCTGGAGCTTTTTCTTTTTCTTGAGGAGTCACTTTTTTAAATCTGGCTTCAAAGATGCGCAGCTGATTTTTTTGAGTATCTACTACTACCCAGCGGCGGCTGAGGTCGCTGTCGGATTTGTAGCCTTTGCCATTGCTGAGGTTTTCTATGAGAAATGGCTTCACATTTGGGACGCGTATAGGGGAACGGAGTTTGAGGTTTTTCATCTTACTGTATCCATTGATGGCAATCAGGATGTCCTCAGTAGTATGGTATCTCTCCGCCATAAATTCTGTGAGTGATCGATAGGATAGTTGTTTCTCTAGGGCTTGAAGATCGCGTCGTTTATCGGATGGGAGGTTGGGGTTGACGAAGTTTTTAGCCGCTGTTGGAACTGTTGCTATGGCAAATATGCGCGTGACTTTAGCTTTGGCAGCAGCTCTGACAGCAGTTTCATCTTTGGGACCAAATCCAAATTTTTGGTTGTAGGCTTCGATAGCCATGCGGGTGTACTTGCCTGGCTTGCCATCGAGCACTCCAGGACCGAAGTGCTGCTGATCCAGATAAATTTGTAGCTGGATGTTTTCTAGTTGCTGTGGGGGCAGAGTTCTCGTCTTCGTTTTAGTCTGAGCTAGTGAAAACTGCCAGAATGCTAGAAAGATGAATGTGAACCATTTTAGGGGAGTGCGCATGATTATAATATGGCACAGGCATTCTCAGATGGCAATATTTAACTTATCTTAAGTATTACCTTAGAGTATAAACTGCTGGTGGGCTGGTGATGCCTACTCTGTTTACGGATGTGATGGCGATGGCATTTGGTCTGCCTTGGATGCTGATTCCGTTTCCGTAGGTGACGGCAATGGAGTGCCAGTTGTTTCCGTGGCGGACTTGGACGGTGTATTTGGATGCGCCTGGGACGCGTGGCCAGGTAGCTTTTACGTAGTTTGACTGGAGGCTGAATCTAGCAGTAGGTGGGGCAGATGCTTGGCTGGGAATCCACGACATGGGAGGGACGAGTGCGGGAGCGACGTAGGCTCCACCTTTGAGCTGGGTGGTGACACCGCCACGGTTCTGCATGAGAGATTTCATGCTCCAGTGGACGTGACCTGCCCAGTTTTTTCCGATGGTTCTACTGAGGTTTACTTGGTTGAGGATTTCTGATGCTGGGCGTCCAGGGTCAGTTTTTGACATGACACGATCAGTGGCTAGTCCGGGCCAGACGGGGCGTTTGTAGGGGGATGATTGGCTTTCGCTACGCCACCAGCTTAGGAGGCGTGTGTAGGATTGTTCAGATTGGACACGCCAGTAGAGCTGTGGTGAGAGGTAGTCACACCAGCCATTTTTGAGCCATTTACGGGAGTCTGCAGCGAGGTGATCGTAGGCGCTTATGTTGGCGGTGGTGCCGCGTGGGACGCCTGGTTTCCAGATGCCAAATGGACTGATGCCAACGCGGAGGTAAGGTTTTACTTGCTTGATGGAGGTGTACATCTGCTTCACAAAGGCATCTACATAGTAGCGACGAGCTGCTGGAGTCTTGCCATCTGGGAAGATTTGTTTTGGGGTTTTATCTTTGTTTAATGTTGGGTAAGGGTAGAAGTAATCGTCAATATGGATGCCATCTACGTCATAGCGTCTGGCGACGTCTAGCATGACATTGAGCGCGCGCTGGCGAGCGAAGCTAGAGGCTGGGTTCATCCATTTGTAGGTGCGGAAATTTTTGATTTCAGATGGGTTTGTGCGGGTGACGTGATTCCGTGAGGTTGCCATGTTTGCATTTGGGAGTGCGCGGAATGGATTGAACCATGCGTGGACTTCGATGCCTTTTTTGTGTGCCTGGGTAATGCAGTATGCGAGGGGATCATAGCCTGGAGATTTCCCCATGGTGCCTGAGACCCAGTGGCTGAAGGGCTCGTATCTGGAGTAGTAGGCGGCATCAGCATTTGGCCGGACTTGGAAGATGATAGCATTGAGTTTATATTCTGCCGCTCGGTTGATGATAGTGTTTAGCTCTGCTTTCTGGGCTGATGCGGATAGTCCGGGTTTGCTGGGCCAGTCGATGTTGTAAACACAGGCAACCCAGGCTCCTCGGAACTCGCGTGGGAATGAGGGGGGGCGTTCATTGCTGGGTAGGTAGCTAGCTGCTGAGGCGATGCCTAGGTGAGTAAAGAGTAAGGTAGTGAATAAATAAAAAATACGCATTATGGAGGTAAGATAGCTTACTCTGAGGAATAGGGAAATATTATCTATGGGAAATTTACTGCAAAATAGTTTTCATTATCTTTTCGAGCATTGTGTAGGCTTCAGGGTTTGAGTCTTTGAGTTTTCTCATGGTCATTCCTATGCTCATCATGATTTCTTTGGTCTCACTTCCGTATAGTTTATCTAATTTTGCTTTCAGCTCGGGTGATGGTTTGCCTAGTTTCTCCATGTCGGTTTTGATCCTCTTCATTTTGAAACCTATTCCTGTTAGTTTTGGTAGTGCTGATTTAGCGGTATCTAGGTCTTTGATCGAGGCGAGAGAGTCTCTCATTTCTTCTAAACTGGTGACGAATTCTGCTTTAACGGACTCATGAGTTTTAGCTGCTTGTTCTGCGAGTGCTGTTTTTTTTGACTCGGCTTCGTATGAGCTAGCATCTGCTTCCTTTTTCTTTCCGCATGAACCAATTGAAAGGGTGAGTAAAAGGCTGAGTGATAGGGTGATGAGTTTGCTTGTTAATTTCATAGATGTAGTGAATTGGTTGATTAGGATTTAAAATGAGAACTTTTGCGTGTAATCTATCAGATCTTTATAGATGAGATGAAAGTGTTCTTCAAATGATTGATAGTGATCATTAAAATCTATGTGAGTCTCAGCAATAGGTGTGGTGAATTTTCCGCGCTGGGAAACACGCCTGAATGTTTCATGGATGCCTTCTCGTGTAGCGTAGCTGGCGAGCCAGTTTTGAGCTTTCAGTGATGGGAACGCTTCTTTGAGTTTGCCGAGTTGCCATTCCTTGTTCGTATCTAAAATGGTGTAAATGTTAGAGATGAATTGATCTAACTTTCCCGTGTGATATTTCTCCCAATGAAGTGATAGAAAGTGATCGTATATGATATCGACTACGACACCAGCATAGCGCCTGCGCTCCGGTGCGAGGAGTTGCTTGGATGCTAAGAAAGCAGGATGACTATCTGTGAATTTATCAATGGCACGGTGAAGTATAATGCCATCAACAAGATCAGCAGGGAGCTGAAGACGCAGTGATGATTCAGTGCCTTTGATGAAGTCACCAAGTAAATTTCCTATTCTAAGCGCATCAGAATGGTCCCCGCTGTTAGATGGGATTAATGCTAAATGCGCCAGATAATTCATGGCTAAAGCTTATGTTGGGGAGTCACCCCTGGCAATGACAACCTTACCTGTGCGGACTGTCTCTACGATGTTGAAGTGAGAGAGCATGTTAATGGCGGCATCGATTTTAGCAGGATCACCCGTGATGATTGCGGTCATTGCTACAGGTGTTAGATCCACTGATTTGCCACCGAAGTGCTCGAGTATTTGTAGCGCCTCTGTGCGGTTTTTTGCATCCACCAGAAACTTGACGAGTAGCATTTCCTTCACGATCGCATTCTCTGTGGTGTGCTCCTGACAGTGGATCACATCTACGAGCTTGGTGACTTGCTTGATGATTTGCTCGCGTCCGTTTGAAGAACCTGTGATGCCGATAGTCATGCGAGAGTAGCGGGCGTCACGTGATGTTGATACCACGAGTGAGTCGATGTTAAATCCGCGTCTCGCAAATACCTGAGTGATGCGCATGAGCACACCAGCCTTGTTGTTCACATAGACTGAAAGGGTGTGAAGCATACTGTCGGGACATTGAGGGTCTATCGGTGTGTCTGTGGTGATGATTTTAGACATGAGGATGAGTTGTTAGGTTATTAGCTTATTGAGTGATTATGTTGATCCAGTAGGTTTTTCCATCTTATGTTTAGGTGGCTCTATGAGCATGGCTTCTAATGCCGCTCCGGCAGGGATCATGGGGAAAACGTTGTCCATCTTGATGCACTCTGCATGGATGAGGACTGGTCCATCATTGTATTCCAGTGCTTGTTTTACCATACGTGAGACATCAGCAGGGCGTTTGATGTTGATGCCCTTGATGCCGTAAGATGCCGCGAGCTTGACAAAATCCGGATTACCTTCGAGGTCCACGCCTGATTTTCGGTCATCAAAGAAGAGTTCCTGCCACTGGCGCACCATCCCGAGGTAGTGATTATTTAGCACTACGATTTTGATTGGTAATTTATGGATCGCAGCTGTCGCTAACTCACAGAGTGTCATTTGAAATCCTCCATCTCCAGAAAATGAGATCACAGTGCGGTCTGGACATGCAAATGCCGCTCCGATAGCTGCCGGGAAACCAAAGCCCATCGTGCCTGCTCCTCCTGAGCTGAGCCATGAGTGAGTCTGAGCATTCTTATAGAACTGAGCAGCCCACATCTGATGCTGACCCACATCGGTAGCTACGATGGCTTCGCCATTTGTCTGGATACAGAACTCGTCGATGACTTGCTGCATTCTCAGTCCACCTTGCTTCTTGTAGCTGAGGGGGTATTTCCTTTTATAGCCATCAAGGTGAGCATTCCATTCAGGGTGCTTCTGTTCAGAAATTTTTGCATTTAGCAGATCGAGCACGGCTTTGGCGTCACCTACTATCTCTACATCTGGGCTGATCATTTTATTCATTTCAGATGGATCAATGTCAACGTGGATGATTTTAGCGTCAGCACAGAACTTGTCTGCTTGCCCGATAATGCGGTCATCAAATCTAGACCCAATGTTGATCAGTAGATCACATTCACAGATCGCTTTATTCGCATAAGCAGTGCCGTGCATACCGAGCATCCCAAGAGCGAGAGGGTGGGTCTCTGGGATGATTCCTTTTCCTAATAGTGTGCTAGTGAGCGGGCAATCTAACGTAGTTGCAAAATCTAACATTTCCTGATGCGCTCTTGCTATCATTGCTCCCTGACCTGCTAAGATGAGAGGTTTTTTAGCATTTGAAATAAGTTCAAGAGCTTGATCAATAACGGATTCATCTATGTTAAAAGCAGCCTCGGGCTTGTAGCCTGGGAGGTCTAGTTCGTCTTTGTGATTTAAGTCGCCAGTGAATGGTCCTTGGCTGAGATCTTTTGGAATATCTATCAGAACAGGTCCTGGACGACCACTGGTGGCGATGTGATAGGCTTCACGAGTGATGCGTGGAATGTGGTTAGTTTCTCTAACAAGATAGTTGTGCTTCACCACTGGAAGTGTGATTCCGAAAATGTCTGCCTCTTGAAAGGCATCCTTGCCGAGCATCCAAGTAACTTGCTGACCACTGATAAGAATCATAGGGACAGAGTCCATCTGTGCGGTCATTAGTCCCGTGACTGTGTTTCCTGCACCTGGGCCAGATGTCACTAAGACGACTGCGGGCTTGCCAGTAGCTCTGCCATATCCATCGGCCATGTGACATGCTCCTTGCTCGTGACGACTTAAAACAAATTTAATATTAGAATCGACAGTTTCTAGCGCATCGAATATAGGAAGGGCAGCCCCGCCTGAATAACCGAAAATAATCTCTATACCGAGTTCATCGAGAGTTTTTATCAGAGCCTGTGCTCCATCAATTTGTTCGTTTTTCATTTTGAAAATATTGGTTTGAGTGGTGAATGTGCATTTTTGCAGTGAAAAGTAAATCCAAAAGTGGTAAAAAAAAGCAAAGATTAATATTTTTTTGTTGTTCGACCAAACGAAAATGTTAAATTTGGAGCATATGTGCCTGGAAAGTGTTTTTTAGAATGTGGGAAATGAGGTTTCTGAGGGTTTGTGATGGTAGTAAATAATTATTTGACGATTTTGTTCAAAAAAATGGGAGGTTTGTGCATGACAAGCCAAGAAGATAATGCGAATTTAGCATTTAGTAAGATTCAATATTTTTTGACCGTATGAAGATACCTGTTGATCCAAAACAAACACAATTTTAAATTTATGAAACTAAGAGAAATAAAAATAGGACTATCCACACTGGGTGTCTTCGCGTGTGGGATAACTATTTCCCAAGCACAGCAAGATCATCTAGTGCTTGAGGCAAAAGGGAAGGCGAATGGAAAACATGTTGTTCTATTAGCTGGTGATGAAGAATACCGCTCGGAAGAAGCTATGCCAATGATGGCTCAGATTTTGTCGAATCAGGGATTCAAGTGCACGGTTCTTTTTTCAATGGATAATGACAATAAATTTGTTGATCCCAAAAATCAGAAAAGTCTATCAAATCCAGCAGCGTTAGATTCTGCCGATGCTATTGTAATGTCACTGCGCTTCAGAAACTGGGAAGATACAGCGTTTGAGAAATTCAATGCTGCCTTCGAGCGTGGTGTGCCGATGGTAGCTCTGAGGACTTCTACACACGCATTCAATACGAAGGCGGATGGCAAATGGGCTAAATTTTCATACAATGCAAAAGCAACTACTGGCTGGGAAAAAGGCTTTGGAAGACAAGTTCTCGGAGAAACATGGGTCTCCCACCATGGCAAACATAAGAAAGAAGCAGCACGTTCACACATTGAACCAGGAGCTGAGAAGAATGAGATACTTAATGGCGTGGGAGAAATTTTCTGCACATCAGATGTCTATGGAGCGAATCCGCTAAAGCCATCTACTATTCTGCTACGTGGAGAGGTGACTCAGTCATTTGATCCTAAATCAGCAGGAGTCGAGAAGAAAAATAACCCAATGCAGCCTGTAGCGTGGACGCGTGAATACAAGCACAAGTCAGGTAAGGTGAATAAAATTCTTACTACGACTATGGGGGCAGCTTCTGATTTAGTGGATGAAGATTTACGTCGTCTGGTGGTAAACGGAGTTTACTGGGGGCTAAACATGAAAGTGCCTGCTAAGGCAGATGTAAGTATCAAAGGAGAATATAATCCTACTTTCTACGGGTTTAATACCTTTAAGAAAAACATGACTCCAGCTGACTTACTCCCTCAGGAATCTAAGGCAAAGACCGGAGATGTTAGATACTTGCGTATTGAACTACCTGGTAACAGTAGAACTCTCACCCTTGCAGAAGTAGAGGTGATTTCTGGTGGTGAGAATATTGCGACTAAAGGAAAAGCAACACAGTCTAGCTCAAACGGAGGACCCAATGCTGCCCGTGGGATAGATGGTAATAAAAGTGGTAAGTGGCTTGATGGGGGACAAACCCATACCAGAGAGCGTGAGTCATCACCATGGTGGATGGTGGATCTCGGTAAGGGCTATGATGTGAGTGCAGTGAAAGTCTGGAACCGTCAAGAGGGAGATCTAGGAGAGCGATTGAGCGGCTTTAAGCTTGTGCTACTAGATAAAGATAAAAAAGAAATTTTCTCTAAAAGTAAAATAGCGGCACCTAAGCAAGCTGTCACTATTTCTATCGGGGATTCTATCGGGGATAAAGGTTCTCTCGCATACGATATAGGTAAATTCACTAGTCATCTACCACAAGAAGTAGTCCACGAAGTGCCTGGACCTAAGCATCCAGCAGTAACGGCCGGGCAGCCTCCGGCAAGCTTAGAAATGGTCAAGAATAGCCGCATCGGATTCGTTGGTGGTGGTCTTGGTTCTCGGATGAATATTTTTAACCAGTTTGAAACGGAACTTCAGCTTCGTTACCCCGAGCATGACCTCTATATCAGAAACTGGTGCAGAGAAGGTGACACGCCAGCATTCCGCCCACACCCATCTAGAAATTCTCATTGGGTGATTCCTAATGGAAAGAATCTCGTGAAGGAAGAATACCGTGGAGGAGGAGGTCGTGGTCATTATGAGACTCCTGATCAGTGGATGGCTCGTCATAAGATTGACACCATTATTGGCTTCTTCGGATATAGTGAGGCATTTGATGGTCTTGAGCGCATTGATGGATACAAGGCTGAGCTTAGAGCATTTATTAAGCACACTCTGGCTACGAACTACTCAGGGAATCCTCCTCAGCTGGCGATTGTTTCGCCTGCTGCGTTTGAAGACCTATCAGCTAAGCGTGACCTGCCTGATGGAGAACAAGCTAATACTTATTTAGAAGCTTATTCAAAAGCGATGGCAGAAGTTTGTAAGGAAGAGGGCGTCTTATTTGTCGATGCCTTTTCTGCCACAAAAGGATTTTATAATTCTACTGAAGAAGACCTCACATCTAATGGTCACAATCTCAATGACGCTGGCTATAAAAAGCTGGCTCCTGTGCTTGCGAACCTTCTCTTCGGTAAGCAAGAAGTAAAAGCTGACGATGCTAAGAAAGCGAAAGTGCATGCCGCTGTGGCTGAGAAAAACCGTCTCTGGCTTCTCGACTACAAGATCCCCAATGGTGTCCACGTTCACGGACGTCGCTACAAGCCATTCGGTAACGTCAACTACCCAGATGAACTCAAGAAAACGAGAGAAATGACGGAGATCAGAGATCAGGCTATCTGGGCGGTTAATGCAGGCAAAGACTTCGACGTTGCGGCAGCAGATGCTAAGACCACAGAGTTGAAACCTGTGAAGACAAACTCTAACAGACCGAACGTTTACATTTCTGGTAAAGAAATGGAATCTAAGATGACACTTCCAGAAGGCTACGAGATGAAGCTTTTCGCGGATGAAAAAATGTTCCCTGATTTAGCAAACCCATCACAAATGGCGTTCGATAACAAAGGTCGCCTCTGGGTGAGCTGCATGCCGAGTTACCCTCAATACAGAATAGGTGATGAGCTTCCTAATGATAAAATTATCATTTTTGAAGATACTGATGGTGATGGTGTAGCAGATAAACAAATTAATTTTATCGAGAACATCGCGACTCCAATGGGATTTGAAATCACTGAGCACGGTGTGTTCGTATCGCTTCAAAATGACTTAGTGCTCTTTAAGGATACAGATGGTGACGACAAGGCGGATACGCGAGAGATTGTTCTCAGTGGATTCGATGATCACGATACGCACCATGCTATTTCAAGCTTCTGTGCAGATCCATCCGGTGCATTTTTCATGGGTGAGGGAGTATTTCTTCATTCCAATGTAGAGACACCCTATGGACCTGTTAGAGGAACGAATGGTGGATTTTATCGCTATAATCCTAATAAAGGCAGACTAGAAAGAACTGCTCAATATAGCATTCCGAACCCTTGGGGAATCGCTATCGATGACTGGGGGCAGAATTTCTTCCTCCACACATCAGGACCCTCATTCACGTGGATGCAGCAGTCTGCTGTGAAGTCCAGATACAATGTGAATCTAAGAGCTCCGGACCTTCTTAGTAAAAATAAAGTGAGACCTACTTCTGGTGTAGAGTTTATCAGATCTCGTCATTTCCCAGATGAGGTGCAAGGTGATGTGATCATCTGTAACAACATCGGATTCCTCGGGGCAATGCAGCATAAAGTAATTCCGGATGGTGAAGTTGGTTATAAAACTGAGTTCCGTCAGAAACTTTTCCAGTCATCTAATCCATACTTCCGTCCAGTGGATCTGGAATTTGCACCAGATGGCTCACTCTATGTGATTGACTGGAGCAATGTTCTCATCGGTCACATGCAGCACAATGCGCGTGATCCTAAGCGTGATAAAGCACACGGTAGAATTTACCGTATCACTTATCCATCACGCCCTCTCGTGCCTATCGCTAAAGTGGACGGAGCAAGTATCAGCGAGCTGTTAGAGAATCTCAAGCTTCCAGAAATCCGCACTCGCTACCGCACTCGCAGAGAGCTGCGCGGTAGAAATGCGGACGAAGTGGCAGCGGCACTCACAAAGTGGGTGGCAGGTTTAAATAAAAGAGATCCTAGATATGATCACCACATCACAGAAGCGATGTGGGTATCATGGGGGATTAATAAAATCGATACTGAGATACTCAAACTCGCCTTCTTGTCAAAAGAGCCAAGAGCAAGAGCTGCAGCTACTAGAGCAGTCCGCTACAATGCCGACAAGTTAGATGATCCTGTGAAACTTCTCAAGTATGCTGCCGCAGACAAGAATGCTCAAGTCAGACACGAGGCGGTGATTGCCGCTTCCTGGATGGGTAAAGAAGATGGATTAGCGATTGTGGAGGTCTTTGAGAAAACGCCGGTCAATAATTGGTCAAAAGATGCGCTGAAGTATGCAAAGCTAGGACTTCAGGGACAGACTACTAAGGAAAAAATTATCTACGCAAAAGTTCCTAAGCATCTCTTGCAAGCACCTAAGAAAGTACAGAAATCTTATCAACGTGGTGAGAAGGCATATCATCACCAAGAGAGCTGTATCGTTTGTCACGGTGCTAAAGGTGAAGGGAATCTAGTCTCTGGCTTCCCACCTCTCGATGGCAGTAAGTGGGTGACTACTGACAAAGAACGCCTCACTAAAATAGCTCTCCACGGGCTAATGGGAGAGATAGAGGTCAAGGGTAAGAAATATAATAGTGCGATGGCTGGCTTCAACGGTAGAGTCGATAACAAAGAGCTGGCAGACATCCTGACTTACGTGAGAAATGCTTGGTCTAACAAAACTGGCGATTCAGTTTCCAAGAAGCAAGTGGACATTATCCAGAAGGCTACTGAGGAGCAATCTAAGAAGGGACCTTACCAAGCGGCAGATCTTCTGAAAGCTCACCCATTTAAGTAAGCACTACTCTAAAAATAATTCACTATCATCCCGCTCTACTGTTTCTTTTTTTAGAACGTAGCGCGGGATTTTTTTATGTTAGAGATTCAAAAATCTCATCAGCTAATTCAAAAGGAGTTTGTGGTAAGCTGGCGTTCACCACAAAGGAGATGGTGAGTTTCTCATCAGGGTAATGTCTGGCATAGGTTGTGTAGCCCGGACCTCCGCCACCATGTCCATAGTGTCTGCCTTGAGGATCATGATTGACGCTCATGAGACCTAGCCCATAAGCGGCTTTTCTTGGCTCGGGTAGTGGGAAATTGAGTTCTACAAGCTGAGTCATCTCATCTAGCGAAGCCCTAGAGGTAAGTTTTTCTGAGAAGAGCGCTTGATAGAAATGGGTGATTTCCTCTACTGTAGAAATGAAGCATCCGGTAGCGATCCAGCCTGGATGATAAAGTTCTCTGAAGTCTCCCTCCATCGATGGATCGATTCCAGCGAGCAGTTCGTGCTCACTATCCATTTTAGTAAATGCGCATGTGGATGCTAGCCCCAGTGGCTGAATGATGTTCTGATCAATGAACTCATAAAAACTTACCCCTGATTTTGACTTTAGCTCTATAATCTCTCTGAGCATTCCGTAGCCAGGGTTTGAGTAACTCCAGCCCTTTCCCGCAGGAAACAGGGGAGTTTGCTTTAGCCCGACTTCCATCAGTTTCTCATACGACCAAGGTCTATCAGGATGGCTGTGAACTGCGTCTTGGTATTCTTTCTGGCTGAAATAATCTGACAGCCCGCTGGTATGATTCAGCAATTGTCGCACAGTAATATCAGCAGGAATAGAATAGTGGGGGAGAAGTTTAGAAATTGAATGATCCAAAAAATTCCCTAGCCTCTCGCAGAGCTGCATCACTGCAACTGCTGTGAATGTTTTGGATATGGAGTAGATGTAAAAAGGAGTTTGGTGCTCACTGTTAGAAATATCTCCAGCAGAGAATGTCTGGACTTTACCGTCTGTATTTACAGCGCAAAGCACTCCGTTAGCTGTGGTGTTTTGTAAGTAGTTAGCGAAGATAGTTTCCATGATAATAAAAAACCTACGCTAGAAATTAACGTAGGCTTTTAGAATGGTTAGATTCTGTTAGATGGAGTTAGATTATTCATCTTTTCCACAGCATTGCTTCACTTTCTTTCCAGATCCGCATGGGCAGGGGGCGTTTCTGCCTGTGCCTGTTAGCTGGATCGGCTTGCGCTTTGGTAGCTCCAGTTTGACTCGCTTGTTGTCCTTGAGCGGGATTCCGCCAGCTGTAGCTACTGCTTGGCTGATATTTTGATCTGTGATCGGAGCTTCTGCGGATTCATGATCGCTGTAGTTAGCAGGCATATCTTGGAGGAAACGCTCGAAGTGATCTAGGCTCGTAGTAGAGCGGAAGAGGTTGTTGAGTGACTCTGCCTTGATGTTGTCCATCAGTGTCTCGAAGAGTGAGTAGGCTTCCACCTTGTATTCCACGAGTGGGTCTTTCTGTCCCTGTGCTCGGAGACTGATTCCTTCGCGGAGCGCGTCCATGTTGTAGAGGTGTTCCTGCCAGAGTTTGTCGATCCCTGTGAGAATGATGTGACGCTCCAGGTGATCGAGAAGTTCTGGTTCTTCGTGTTCGGTCTTGAGCTGGTAAGCTTTCTTCACCTCGCTAATGATCCACTCAGTGTTGCCTTCAGCATCACGGTCATGGAAGCCTGAGGTCTCAAGTGTGAGTCCGAGAGGGAAGGTGGTGTTCACCCAGTTTAGAAGTTCTGCGTAGTCTGGTGAGCCTTGGTCTCTATTTTCAATAAAGTCATGCACGGTTCCTGGGATGACTTCATCGATAATTTCATCAATGAGTTCGCGCGGGTCTTCAGTAGAAAGAACTTCGTTTCTGTAACCATAGACAACTTCACGCTGCATGTTCATCACGTCATCAAAGTCTAGCACGCGCTTACGCCAAGTGTAGTCGCGTTGTTCGACACGCTTCTGAGCGGTCTCGATGGAGCGGTTCAGCCACTTGTGCTCAAGTGCTTCTCCGTCTTCCATTCCAAATCTCTCCATCATGCGAGTCATGCGCTCGGCAGCTGCGAAATTTCTCATGAGGTCATCTTCAAATGAGATATAAAATTGGCTCATTCCCTTGTCTCCCTGACGCGCACATCGTCCACGGAGCTGGCGGTCAACTCGACGTGACTGATAGCGCTCACAGCCGATGACCATGAGTCCGCCTACTTCTTCCACGCCTTCACTTAGCTTGATGTCTGTTCCGCGTCCCGCCATGTTGGTAGAGACGGTCACTGCACCGAGCTTACCTGCACGGGCAACAATATCTGCCTCTTGCTCGTGGAATTTAGCGTTCAATACAGAGTGCGTGATCTTAGCGCGCTTGAGCATTCTAGAAAGTGTCTCAGAGGCATCAACAGATGCGGTTCCTACGAGAACTGGCTGACCTTTTTCTTGGCATTCAGCGATCTTGTTGACCACCGCATTGTATTTCTCTCTGCGAGTTTTGAATACCTGATCATTTAAATCTTCTCGCTGGTTAGGCTGGTTCGTAGGGATAGGGAGAACGTCCAGTCCATAGATGTCATGAAATTCTGCTGCTTCAGTTTCAGCAGTTCCAGTCATTCCACCGAGCTTTTCATAGAGTCGGAAATAGTTCTGAATGGTGATGGTGGCGTATGTCTGAGTTTCACGCTCCACGGTGACTCCTTCTTTTGCTTCTACAGCTTGGTGGAGACCATCTGACCAGCGGCGACCTTCCATTTTACGTCCAGTCTGCTCGTCAACAATCTTGACCTTGTTTTCTTCAACCACATATTCCACATCTTTTTCGTAGATGCAGTATGCCTTGAGAAGTTGTGAAATGGAGTGCACCTTCTCACCTTGTTTATCGAGACGGGTATTGATTTCTTCTTTCGCAGCAGACTTTTCATCCTCAGATAAATCATGGTTTGCATCCACTTCAGCATACTCAGTAGCGAGGTCTGGAAGGGTGAATGCATCTTCATCATCTGGTGCTAGGAGCTTGCGTCCCATTTCCATTAGGTCAGCATCGTGTGCCTTTTCATCGATGGTGTAGTAGAGTTCTTCCTTGATCGCATAGAGTTCCTTCTTCTGTGCGTCTTGGTAGAGTGAGAGTTCCGTTTTATCGATCAGTCTGCGTGAGTCCGGATCTTGCATGTGCTTCATCAGCTGCTTATTACGCGGCTGACCTAGCTTTATTTTGAAAAGACAACGTCCTGCATGGTCTAGATCTTCTTCACCGCCGGCTTCGAGTGCTTTGTTCGCCTCGTCAGCTAGTTCGGTGCAGAGTTCATTCTGCTTTTTCACTAGACGTTCAATCATGCCCTTATACTGCACATATTGCTCAGTGTTAGAGACGGTAGATGGTCCAGAGATGATCAATGGAGTTCTCGCCTCATCAATGAGAACAGAGTCAACCTCATCAATGATTGAGAAATAATGCCCACGTTGAACTTGCTCATCCTTAGATGATGACATGCCGTTATCGCGGAGGTAGTCGAAACCAAATTCTGAGTTCGTTCCGTAGGTAATATCAGTGAGATACTGCTCGCGGCGGATGTGTGGTGGCTGCATGTTCTGAATACAACCAACAGTGAGTCCGAGGTAGGTGTAGAGCGCACCCATCCACTGGGAGTCACGCATAGAAAGGTAGTCATTCACGGTCACTACGTGCACGCCGAGACCAGTAAGAGCATTGAGATAAACGGGGAGCGTGCCCACTAGGGTCTTACCTTCACCAGTCATCATTTCTGCGATCATTCCACGGTGGAGCGCTACACCTCCTACCAGCTGGACATCGAAGTGAACCATGTTCCACTCTATTTCCTGATCACCAAGCGTGAGTTTACTTCCTACCATGCGGCGGGCAGCATTCTTCACTACTGCGTAGGCTTCAGGGAGAATTTTATCGAGATAATCCGCACGCTTTTCTGAGAAATCTTCTTCAATGTTACTAAAAGCATCCTTACCAGCCTCGATGGACTCCGGGCTAGCAATCACGCTCGGGAGCGATGGGTATTCATCACGCAGATCAGCTAGTCTCTGCTCCACCACCTCAGCGAGTGCCGCGAGTGGTTCTGGCTCCATGGACTCGATAAATCTTTTCGTAGGGGTATCTAGTGGTAGGTACCTGTGTAAGTGCTTCTGCCATTGAGTGGTGCGCGCGAGAACATCCTCCGTAGATTCATTCTGGAGACCCTCTTCAATTTGGTTGATTTTGGCAACCAATGGCATGATGCGCTTCTTGATTTCGCGCTCATTCTTGTTACCTACTATTTTTTGTAATGTCCACTTTAGCATATCTTTGTGCCCGATCAGTTCATGGGCGCGTTTTCCATACACACGGAAGAGCCTTGTGGCAAGCACAGCATTGAGAAAATTATGATTTGCTTAGGTTTGAACTTGATTGTTTGGAATACGGTCGCATTCTACTGCTGTGAGCAGGGTGCCAGTAAAACCGAGTTTAGAGGAGTTTCGTGATTTAGCGGAGCAGGGGAATGTTGTGCCTGTGTATGCGCAGTTGGCGGCGGATTTTGAGACGCCGCTCTCAGCCTTTATGAAGATAGCTCAGCAGGATGGGGCATTTCTTTTTGAAAGTGCAGAGAGCACGGATGCGAGTGGTCGCTATTCTATTATGGGGACGGATCCACGTGCGGTATTCATCGCGCATGGGAAGGAAATTTCTCTGACAGAAAATGGCGAGACTTGTAAGTGGACAGCGGATAGTGAAAGTGATGTTCTGACGGAGCTAGAAGCTCTGATGGCTCAGTATAATCCAGTGACTCACGGTGATGCGCCTCCGTTCTATGGTGGGGCTGTGGGATACATGTCATATGATGCGGTGAAGCAGTTTGAACCTACGATCAAGACCTCGCCAGAGGATGATCTAGGACTTCCAGATGCGGTCTTTATGATCGCGGATACCTTGCTGATTTTTGACCATAAATTACGTCGTTTGCTGGTAGTGGCGAATGCTTTTCTGGATGATGATGAGGTGAATGCTGATGAAGCCTACGCGGATGCTACTCAGCGGATCGAGGCAATGATTTCTCAGCTAGATGTCCCCGTTCACATCGCTCCACTCAATGGTCTTTCTGAGTATGATACTCCTGTGACGAAGAGTAATACTACTCAGGCGGAGTATGAGGGAATGGTGCTAAAAGCGAAGGAATACATCGCGTCTGGTGATGTTTTTCAGGTGGTGCCGAGTCAGAGATTTGAAATGGATTTCACTGGTGAGCCGGTGGAGCTTTACCGTGCGTTACGCCATGTGAATCCTTCTCCGTATATGTTTATTCTCCAGTTTGATGATTTTTCGCTCGTGGGAAGTTCACCAGAAGTTCATGTCCGAGCCATTGATGGTAAGCTGGATATACGCCCGATTGCAGGCACGCGCTGGAGAGGGAAGACTAAGGAGGAAGATGATGCTCTAGCGGCGGATCTCTTGGCAGATAAGAAAGAGTGTGCTGAGCACCTTATGTTAGTAGATTTAGCGAGAAATGATGTCGGTCGTATTGCCAAGCACGCGAGTGTCTCGGTGGATGATTTCATGATCGTGGAACGCTACAGCCACGTGATGCACATTGTTTCTAATGTTAGTGGTCAGTTGGATGATGAACATAGTGCGTATGATGCCCTGAGATCTACGTTTCCCGCAGGAACCGTGAGCGGAGCACCAAAGATCCGAGCGATGCAGATCATTAATGAGCTAGAAAAGAATAAGCGCTGCTCATACAGTGGAGCAGTCGGATATTTCGGCTGGGATGGTGGACATGACTCCTGTATCACGCTGAGAACTTGTCTTCTTAAAGATGGAAAAGCCTATGTCCAAGCGGGAGGTGGAGTGGTTGCAGATAGTGATCCTACATATGAGTATGAGGAATCATGCAATAAAGCGAAAGCTGTGATCAGGGCAGTTGGGCTAGCAAAAACTTTAAACGATTAAACGACCATGTTACTAGTTATCGATAATTACGATTCATTCACTTACAATCTTGTCCAGTATTTTGGCGAGCTAGGAGCGGATATGAAAGTGGTGCGGAATGATAAAATTTCCATCAAGGAAATAGCGGAGCTCGCACCAGATCTGATCTGTATCTCACCTGGACCCTGTACGCCAAATGAGGCGGGTATCAGCTGTGATATCATCAGGGAATTTGGTGGCAAGATTCCCATTCTTGGAGTCTGTCTCGGGCATCAAAGCATCGGACAGGTATTCGGTGGTGATGTAGTGAGAGCTGCTGAGCTGATGCACGGCAAGACATCTCCCGTTAGCCACGAGGGCAAAAGCATTTTCAAGGGACTACCAAATCCCTTCACGGCTACGCGTTATCATTCATTGATCGTGAAGCGAGACTCTCTGCCTGATTGTCTAGAAATCACCGCTGAGACTGCGGATGGAGTGATCATGGGACTAAAACATAAGGAAATGGAAATCCATGGTGTGCAATTTCACCCAGAGAGTATTCTAACAGAACACGGAAAGGAAATGCTCAAGAACTTCTTGGATCTTGCCTAGGAAAAAACAGGAGCGTGGGCATCCTGCCCGCATCAACTCAAGCACTCAACCCAAGAAAATCTGTGTAAAATCAGCGAAGATCAGCGGTTAAAAAAACTCAACCCAAGCTCTCAACCTAAACCTCAATGACCCTAACAGAAATAAAATCTGCTCTACCTGAATCAAAGCTTCGCCATGGTGCGCAGTGGCTGTTCTCGCCTGAGCCGTTTAAAATTTCTAAGAAAGAAGCTAGAGAAATAGAAAGCCTCGGGCACTCGTTGGCGATGTTCCAGAAAGCCAGTGATTCTATTTACCAACGCTCAGCATTAGGTAGATTGCCAGAGTGGATTTCAGATCTGTTAGATACAGGGAAGCCAGACTGGATGGTAGAGACTCAGCGCAGTGTAGAGCTGAGAGATGCTCTGCCGCGTGTTATCAGACCGGATCTTATTCTAACCGATAGAGAAACGACGAATGGCTACGCTCTAACAGAACTAGATAGTGTGCCTGGCGGAATGGGGATAGCGACATGGCTCAGCCAAGTTTATTCATCGCAAGGGTTTGAAATTTTCGGAGGAGCCAACGGAATAGCAGAAGGATTCAAAAGCCTGATGCCCGATGGAGGTAAGGTTTTAGTCAGTGAGGAATCCGCAGATTATATGCCAGAAATGAGCTGGCTCGCAGAACAGATAGGCGAAGAATTTCAAGTCATCAAAGCTGAGGAAGACGATGCGAAGGATGACTCAGACAGATACCGATTCTTGGAATGGTTCGACTGGGAAAACATCCCAGCAGCAAAAGAACTAGCCAGCAGAACCAATCTAACATCACCCTGTAAACCGCATCTAGAAGAAAAGCTTTGGCTTGCCTTGCTGTGGTCGCCAGCACTCAAAGGGCTCTGGGAAAAGGAAATGCGCGGTAGCCATCTGAAGCGAGTCCGCGATGTAGTCCCATTTGGCTGGGTAATGGATCCAGCACCACTCCCGCCACACGGGGCACTCCCCAGACTGGGCGTAAATAGCTGGGAAGAAGTGGGGAAGTTTAGCCAAAAAGACCGTCGACTTGTAGCAAAGATTAGTGGTTTTAATGAACTAGCTTGGGGATCAAAAAGTGTCACGATCGGTCATGATCTTTCTGGAGATGACTGGAGCGCAGCGATTAAAAACGCGACCGATGATTTCACCACTCAACCCTGGATGATGCAGCAATATGAACCTGGCAGAGTGGTTGAACATCCTTATTTCGATCAAGAAACTGGCGAGGTCAAAATAATGAAAGGCAGAGTCCGCCTCTGTCCCTATTATTTTATTGATGGCAAAGGCAAAACAAAAATGGGCGGCACCATGGCAACCATCGTCCCTGCGGATAAAAAGAAAATCCACGGGATGCGAGATGGGATTCTGGTTCCGTGTATGGTAGAGCAGTAAATTGGATCTAATTTCGAGATTGTTTATTGCACTTTATCTTCTATAGTTTTCAAAAGTGAAAGGCTTCTCCGCATATTTATTCTGGGACGTAGATCCTGATAAAGTCGAGATTGATAAACATCAATCTTGGTTGGTAAGACGTGTTCTGGAAAAAGGCACTTGGGAAGATTGGAAAAAGTTACGTCAATTGTTGACCAAAGCTCAGCTTATAGAGTCAATAAAAGGTCTTAGAAGCCTAGAAAAGAGAGCGATGAGCTTTGCATGTGCGAGCTTAGGAATAGAAAAAGAAACGTTACGATGCTACAAAGAGAGTCAGTCCCTAAACACACATTGGAATTACTAGAGAAGCTATCAGAACCTGCCTCTCATTTAGGGTTCTACCTCGCTGGCGGAACTGCACTGGCCCTTAGGTTTGGACATAGGATTTCTGTAGATCTTGATTTTTTCAGATTTGGAGAATTTGAAGTTGATGATGTTTTAGAGATGGTTTCGAAACATGCAAAAAATGTTCAAGTTGTTAATCGGAGTAGTTATTCGGTTTCTCTCATAGCTGAGAAAACTAAGATCGAATTTCTAAGATATGATTATAAAGACCTAAAACCAATCGATGAGCTAGAGCGTATTCATCTTTGTTCGTTATCTGATAATGCGGTAATGAAATTATCGGCAGTTGCGGGGCGCGGAAGTAAGAAAGATTTTTTTGATATAGCAGAGATTTTTAACCATCTGCCACTACCGATACTGTTAGAAAATTACGCTGAGAAGTATCCTGATACAGATGTTTTTATGATTTTAAAAAGCCTCACATGGTTTGAGGATGCAGAGAGCGATCCAGAGCCAATTTTGAAATCTAAGCGGACTTGGGAAGATGTGAAAAAGTTGATACTATGTGAGGTGTCTAAACTATAAAACTATTCATCCTTTATCTCCATCTCTACAAAATCATCTCCGTCTGCATTTCTTCTGTAGATGTTGTAGCAGCAGAGGAGAATGAAGCCGATGAAGAAGAAGCTGAGTTCCATGATGACGGGTGAGCTCATCATTCCGCCTATCTTGGCAGCTGTTTCTTGTAGGAATCCAGTTGAATAGTGTGCCGTCATGCCTACGGCTGCTAGGATGAAGAAGAATGCCATCAT
>CAKZMG010000037.1 GCA_937128235.1 uncultured Verrucomicrobiales bacterium | reverse complement strand
AGTGAGTGTTGCTCCTTGGTGCCTGATCCGATGTTGTGGATGATGAGCGGTGTGCCGTCTGCGCTTGCTCGGTCACTCACAATCATAATGTGTGGACGGTTCCCTACATTGCAGGTGACGAGATCACCAGGTTTGTAGTCTGCGGGGTTTTGAGTAACTGGTAATGAGATGCCCTTGCGCTTGAAAAAGGTGATGAGGTTTGGCACGCGGCGGTGATCGATATTTCGGTCGGCTCGTTTTAGTCCCCAAATTTTTGGATACTTGGAGAAATTCTTGCGCATATCGAGATAGACTTGCTTTTGGAGGTCATAGTTCAAGGCATCTCTGAGTGCACGCACCACCACATCTGAGCAGACTCCTCTCTCAATAGGAATATCGCCCATTGGATAAGGGATTGGCTTGTAAGCAGGGTCATACCAAGTCGTTTTGCCAATCTGGTCTTTTGCTGCATTTACTATCTTAGCTCCCGTAGAACTGGCTTCGAGCGTTTTATGTTCTGAAGATTGCTGACCATGGGCAACAATTAGGTAGAGAAAGGGGAGGAGTAATAATACGCTGAGTCGTTTCATAAATTATTAATACGAGTTTGAAGCGAAATTTCTATCATTCCTCTTTGAAGGGATTTCTTGATACAGAATTTCTGGATTATTTCATTAACAACAAAATTATTCTTTATCATTCTTGAACTCATCTTCCTAGACGTTTCATCGTAAGAGAAAAATTCTGTTCATTCTGAAAAATTCTGAAATTCTGCGTGGCGTCGCAGACAGTACCCGGTTAGAGGTAGATTTCCTTTAATTCATTAACAAATCCTTGCAAATGTCTTTAGTCTGTAGCATTGGAGAGGTGTGAGCACGATGACATTAACGCTAGTGATAGCCGCCATTCTAGCAGGATTGGCAGGTGTTTTGGGCGTGCGATCGATCATCGCTGAGAGAAGACGCACTCGCTGGACGGTGGTTTTGATGATTCTGAGTTTCCTAGCTCAACTAATATGGTTAGGGATGCGTGGCGAGCAGAGAGCTAGCTGCCCGTTAATAGACTCGGGCGAAATCTTAGTTTTCCTAGCGTGGTCACTGAGTTTATTTTATCTCATTGTTGGCTCCGCCTATCGGGTCACTTTACTTGGCATGTTCTCAGCACCCGTGGTAACAGTCATGCTTCTAACAGCAGCTATCCCTGGGATGCTAGATGCTGATCCCGCTAAGCAGACTAACGTGGATTACTGGGGAGAAATGCATTCAGCGATCTCTGTTTTATCTTACGGAGCACTCGCTCTGGGAGCAGTTTCCGCTGTGATGTTTCTCGTCCTAGACAGGCTGCTCAAGACGCGTGACACTAGCTCAGGTCTGTTTAAAAAAATGCCGCCACTCCATGTCATCGTTCAATCAGTGGTGAGACTGACGGTGATAGGGGTAAGTTTTTTGACCGTGGGGCTAGCGTGCGGATTCATGATGCGTTCTCATGGTGGACCACATTTCTGGGTGGCGGTTGTGGTTTGGCTAGCGTATGCTTTGATGCTAGGGGTGTGGTTTGTGAGAGGCATGACTCCTAGGAAAATGTCTGTTTTTGTTGTGGTGCTTTTCATAGCATCGTTATCCGTTTTTGCAGCTCTCTAGTCTTGGAAAATTGAAAATTAAGCAATGAATCTCTTTTGTTTAGGACTAAATCATGAAACGGCTCCTGTGGAAGTGCGGGAAAAATTCTCTATCCCTATGGAGAATCTCGGGCAACGAAGCCATCAATTAACCACACTCGATGGGGTGAATGAAGCTGTGGTCATTTCCACGTGCAACCGCATGGAAGTCTATGTGGCTACTGATGATGAAAATCTAACAGATGCGGAACTTCGAGTGAAACAAAACCTCGGATTTGATCCAGATGATGGAGCACATTTCTACGAGTGCCAATCAGATGAAGCGATGAAGCATCTCTGCCGCGTAGTGAGTGGGCTAGACTCGATGGTGCTGGGTGAGACGGAAATCTTCGGTCAGGTGAAGAAAGCGTACCAATACGCATTAGAAGCGACTGCGACTGGCGGAGTATTGAATAAGGTGTTTCAAAAATCGTTCGGAGTGGGCAAGCGGGTCCGCACAGAGACGATGATTCAGAATGGTCAGTCATCAGTAGGTAGCGTGGCACTGGATCTGGCGGAGAAAATTTTCAGTGATCTCAAGAATAGTATAGTGATGGTGATAGGGGCAGGTGAGATGAGCCGCATTACTGTGCAGAGCATGGTGCTGAGAGGGGTGAAGAAAGTTTATGTGACGAACAGATCATACGATAAGGCAGAGGCTCTGGCGGATGAGGTGGGCGGTGAGGCTGTTAGATTTGATGACTGGTCTAAGGTTCTAGCCACTGTGGATGTAGTTATTTCCTCTACCGGTGCTTCTGAGCCAGTGGTGAGGGTTTCTGATATTGAGGCGGTGAGAAAACAGCGTAAATATCGTCCACTGTTCATGATAGATATCGCGGTGCCTCGAGATATAGAACAAGCAGTTGGCGAGATAGATGAGGTCTATCTTTATGATCTAGATACCTTGCAGAAGCAAGTGGATGAGAGCCATGCGAGACGGCAGGCACAGGTGGATGAATGCGAAAAAATTATCGAGTCCGAGGTGCAGAAAATTACCAACCAACAGAAATATCATGGGTGAAGAAAAGAAAAAACTGATTGTGGGAACGAGAGGGAGCGCGCTAGCGCTGGTACAGGCAGATATGGTGGAGAAACTTTTGGGTGATGCGTTTCCTGAGATGGAAATTGTTAGAAACGTGATCGTGACTACTGGAGATCGCCGCACAGATGTGCCGCTAAGCGAAGTTGCCAAGACCGAAGATGTCCTCGATAAAGGTGTCTTTACGAAGGAGCTAGAGATAGCCCTAGAGGCAGGCGAGGTAGATTTAGCTGTTCATAGCTTGAAAGATGTTCCAACGGTTCTTCCAGAAGGATTTGAAATAGTCTCGGTGCTTGAACGAGCACCTGTGAATGATGTGCTGATCTCTAAAGCTAAGGGTGGCTTGGATGGACTGAGGCAAGGTGCTACGGTGGCGACAAGCTCAGTGCGCAGACAGAAAATGCTTCAGTGGCTGAGACCTGATATTAAGCTAGTGGACATCAGAGGTAATGTTCCTACGCGTCTGCGAAAGCTCGCGGAGAGTAACGAAGTAGATGCGATTATTTTAGCAGAGGCAGGACTCGTGAGACTAGGGTATGATGCCCTAGGCGAGATACAGACTGAGGCAGGAAATGTCTATGGTGAGAGAATAGATCCTGAGAAATTTCTACCAGCAGCAGGGCAGGGCTGTGTGGGGATAGAGGTAAGGAAAGGGGATGCCGCAACGATTTCATGCGTGCAGAAAATCTGTCACCAACCGACTTTCACCAGGATAAAAGCTGAGAGAGAATTTTTACGTCTGTTAGATGGAGGATGCCATACGCCAGTGGGAGTGGCTACGCAGTTGTTTGGCGATAAGATCCTAATGGAAGGCATTGTTTTCCCAGAAGAGGGTGCAGGAGAACCATTTCAGTCAGAGGCTAGCGGAAGTGCAGATGAGCCGATGAAAGTGGCAGCAAAACTTTTCGCAGGGCTAACTATTTAATAAAAATCATGAGCAATAATCTACAAGGAAAACGAGTAGTCGTTACAAGGGCGTCATCACAGGCAGGTAAACTGAAAGATTTGTTAGAGGCGCGGGGTGCAGATGTGTTAGAGATTCCTACGATAAAAATTTTACCACCACAGACGGCTGATGCTCAGAGAGATTTTGTAGAAAATGTCTCACATATACACACTTACGATTGGATCGTTTTTACTAGTGTGAATGGTGTGGAGCAGTTTTTTGAAGCGTTTTTCAAGGCATATGCAGATGCCAGAAGTCTTGGTGGAGCTAAGATAGCAGCGGTAGGACCTAGCACAGCGGCTAAGATAAATGAATACCGTTACGCTGTAGATCTAATGCCATCAGAATATGTGGCAGAAGCCCTAGTGAAGGAATTTGCGGACAAAGAAAGTATCGAGAATCTGACGATGATGTGGGTTCGCGGTGCAGAGGCGCGAGACATCGTTGCCAAGGGTCTGACTGCTCTGGGTGCAATAGTAGATGAATGCATCGCCTACCAAACTGTGGCAGAAACAGAAGATATCACAGGAGATAGAAAACGCCTCAACGATGAAGGTGCAGATTACATTTTATTTGCCAACTCCTCAGGAGCGAGAAACTTTTTTGACCATGGAAATCACCTTCCTGAAGGATGTAAAGTAGCAAGTATCGGTAAAATCACATCGCAAACTCTCCGGGATTTAGGACAGACTGTTGACGTAGAAGCTACTGAGAGTACGATGGAAAGTCTGGTAGATGCTATTTCTTAATCGATAGTATCTCTACGAATGAACATGAAATCTAAGAGGAATAAAAAGCCCCGAGTGGTTATAGTAGGCGGTGGATTTGGCGGTGTGGCTACGGCTAAACAGCTGAAGAAGACGGATGTGGATGTAGTTCTGATCGATCGTAGAAACTATCATTTGTTCCAGCCTTTGCTGTATCAGGTCGCTACAGCGGCTCTGAATCCGTCAGACATTGCAGCACCTATTCGTAAAATTTTCCGCAAGCAAAAGAACCTGAGATCTATCTTAGGTGCGGTGGAGAATGTGGATTTGGAAGCGCGTAAAGTCTATGTGAAGGGTCAGCCTGTAAGCTATGATTATTTGGTGCTAGCTGCTGGCGCTACTCATTCATATTTTGGAAATGACCAGTCGGCTGAGCACGCGCCAGGGCTGAAGACTCTGGATGATGCGACTGAGATCAGACGAAAATTTCTACTATCATTTGAGGCTGCGGAGGTGGAAACAGATGAGGCAGCTAAGGAGGCATGTCTCACATTTGTGGTGATAGGCGGTGGACCTACAGGATGCGAAATGGCTGGGGCTATGGCTGAGGTAGCGCGCTCTATACCGGATGATTTCAGACATGTGGACACCAAGACTGCTCGCGTTATTCTCATCCAGAGCGGGAAGCGAGTATTGAAATCATTTCCCCAAGAAAGCTCAGATGCAGCTTATGATCAACTCAAGGAATTAGGAGTGGAAATAAAGCTGGGGCCGCGAGTGACTGAGGTGCGCAAGGATGGTGTGGTTTGTGGTGAGGAATTTATCGCTGCCAATAATGTTTTCTGGGCAGCTGGTGTGAAATCTTCTCCGCTGGGGGAGACTCTCGGTGTGGAGCTAGACCGCTCTGGCAGAGTGATCGTAGAGCCTGATCTCAGTGTCACGGGACACCCAAACGTATTTGTGATTGGTGACCAAGCATCTGCTAAAGATGCGAAAACTGGCGACCCTGTGCCAGGGGTAGCTCAAGGTGCGATCCAGGGCGGAGACTACGTGGGAAAAATCATTCGTAAAGAACTAGAGGATGACACGTGGGTGGAGCGAGGTGAGTTTACTTATTTTGATAAAGGTAACCTAGCTACGATTGGACGAAATAAAGCGGTGGCAGACATTAGAGGATTCAAGCTCAGTGGATTCCCCGCATGGTTTATCTGGGCAGTGGTGCACATCATGTTCTTAGTGAATTTCCGCAGTAAAATCTCAGTAGCTTTTAGCTGGGCGTGGACATATCTGCTAGGCAGCCGAGGTGCGAGACTCATCACGGGTAAGAGTGATTACGTGATTAAACAGCCTCCAGAGGATCACTGATAGGCACTATTGTTAGACTTTTAGTTCAGTTTGATTAAGTTTCAAAATCGCAATATGTAGTATTTTTATTTTGAAAACACACTACATGTTGTTTTAGGTGCGAAATCAGCTTGGACGTGGTGATCTCGCATAGTATAAAAATCCTGTTCAGGAAGAACGATCTCCCCGGTCTGAATTTCTGATGTATTCCCACCCTCAACAAATCAAAACTATGTATTTAAAATCACTCGATATCCACGGATTCAAGTCCTTCGCTAACAAGACGAAGTTTGAATTTCACAAAGGTGTCACTGGCATCGTAGGTCCGAATGGCTGCGGTAAAAGTAACGTCGTAGATGCTATCCGCTGGGTGCTGGGTGAGACCAGTGCTAAGGCTCTCCGTGGTGGGGAAATGGCAGATGTTATTTTCAGTGGAACGGATAGCCGCAAGCCGCTCGGTATGGCAGAGGTGACGCTCACGATGGGTGACTGTGAAGAAGCGCTCAAGGTGGACTACAATGAGGTGGGGATCACTCGCCGAGTCTTCCGTGATGGTAAGAGTGAATACCGCATCAATGGAACGATCTGTCGCTTGCGTGATATTCATGATCTATTCATGGATACAGGAATCGGGCGCACTGCTTATTCGATCATGGAGCAGGGTAAAATTGACATGCTCTTGTCATCGAAGCCGGAAGATAGAAGGCAAGTTTTCGAGGAAGCTGCGGGGATTACTAAATTTAAGAAAGAGAAGAAAGAGGCTCTGCGCAAGCTAGACTACACACAAGCAAATCTCCTCCGTGTGAGCGATGTCTTGGCTGAACAGGAACGCCGTATGAACTCACTCAAACGTCAGGTAGCGAAGGCGCGCAGGTATCAGGCACTTGCTAAAAATGTGAGAGTGTTAGACACCCACTTGAGTCACAGAAAGTTCGCAGAAATCAAGGCGCAAGCTGAGGAGCTGAGACGTTCTGTTAGATCCTTAGAGGTGCGCGAGCATGAGATAGAGGAAGACCTACCGGAGAGAGAGCAGGCTGTGATCGTAGCGCGCGATAATGCTCAGGAGCTAGAGAGCCAGCTGTCAGAGATCCGCCAGATGCTGAATGAAAAACGCAATAATGCGAATGCAGCTCAGAGTAAGATCGCCTTTAATAATGAGCGACAAGCTGAACTACTTGCCCGCATTGAGCAGAATGAGCAGGAGATAGAGGAGACTCGTCAGAAGCTAGGTCAGCAGGAGATGGATCTCCAGTTTGCTACGGTTTCACTCACGGAGATTTCTGAGAAGATCACTAAGCAGGAGGCTGCTGTGGCGGAGCAAGAGGAAAAGCGTGCTGTTGTCAAAGGTCAGCGTGAGGAAAAGGAAGCACTTCTCAGAGAATCCAGAACCGAGTCTAACAGAACGCAATCACTCATCGCTGCTGCTCAGGCAAAGATAGAGAGTGCGTTGGCTCAATTTGAAGGCAATAGAGAGCGCGGAAGACAGCTCGCAGAGGATGAAGATAAACTCAGACTAGAGCGCGAGGAACACTGTGCTACTAGACAGAAAATAGCTGAGGAACTCGATTCTAGAGTTTCCAAGCTAGCAGGTCTCGTAGAAGAGTTCGAGAGCCATGAGAGAAACTTCCAAAAGTACCGCGGCACACTAGATGCGACTCGGGAGGCTTTAGCGGATCAGCATAAGTCACTCGCTAAATCATCATCCAGACTAGAGGTGCTCAAGCAGCTCGTGAAGACGGGAGAGGGCTTGGAGCAGGGAACACAAGCAGTGCTCTCAGGACTAGATGATAAGGATCTCTACGAGCCAGGTATCCGTGGTGTTTTAGCCAGTTTCATTCAGGTAGAGGGAGATTTTACCAATGCAGTGGAGTCCGCTCTTGGAGCACATTTACAGACAGTTCTCGTGAGGGATTCTATGCTGGCGGAATCAATCATTGATACATTGACCCTGAAGAAAATGGGGCAGGCTGCGATCATTCCAGAAGACTTTATTCCTACCCAGTCTGAGGTGCAGCTGATGCATGTTCCAGAGGGTGGAATTGCATGGGCTGTCGATAAAGTGAAGAGTGATAAAGTGGTCACGCCGATCATTGAGAAACTTCTCACGAATGTTCTCATCGTAGAAGATCTAGCCACTGCGCTGAAACTCAGACCGATGATGCCAGATATCACGTTCGCATCTGTAAAGGGTGCTGTGCTCAATGCAGAGGGAGTCATCACGGGCGGCGAGGGAAGCGGAGAAGGCTCATCTGTGCTCGATAGACAAAATGAAATACGTGACCTAGAAACTCTAACAGCCACTCTAACAGAACAAGAAAACGAGTCGAATCAGAAGCTCGAAATGTTAGAGAAGCAAGTTGCTGAGACGCGTGAAGCAGTAGAGGTAGCCCGAGAGAGACTACAGAAAGCGCGAGTGGAGGAATCCACGCTGCAAGGTCAACTCAGTCTAGCCACAAGAGAGGTGGAGGCAGTGGAGAGCAAGATTTCTAATGTGGAATGGGAGCGCAAAGAACTCTCCGAGCGCGAGACGAATGCCACAGGAAACCGTGAGGAAATGGAAGCGGATCTTGGCTCAGCTAGAATGCGCTTAGAAGAGCTAGAGAATGATCAGCTCATGGCGAGTAGAGATCTGGAAGAAATGATGATGCGCGAGCAAGATGCCATCAATAGACTTAGCGAACTGAAGACGAATCTCGCTGTGGAGCGCCGCGCGATGCAGTCAGCTGAGGAACAACAGCAGCCAATGGCAGCGCGTTTAGAAGAACTCAAGCATCACACTGGAAGAAGAGAAGGAGAGATAGTAGCCTTCCGCGAAAGAATAGAAAACGCGAATGGTGAAAGTGGTAGTCTGCTAGAGGAAATAGAAACTAACACAGCCGCGGCTCAGCAACTAGAAATAGATCTGGAAGAAGCATCAGCGAGCCGTGCAGGTCTCATCGAGGCGATCAATGTGGCAGAAAAAGCAGCGACGGAAATCCGCCAGCAAGTGACTAAAATCACGGAGCAAAAAGGCAGAGAAGAAGTGGCGGCTACTAAATTTGAGCTGCGTTTAGAAAATCTGTTAGAGACCACGCTGGAGCGTTATCAGGTAGATTTGAATGTCTTCAGACCAGACTCACATATACTTCTAGCTTGCATCGCGGATCAGAAAAAAGCGCGCCAGACTGCGGATAAGCGAGCCGGCAACTTTAATCCAAGCGAGGATACATCCGATGAAGAGATAGTAGCAGAGGTTAAACCTAGTGAGGGTGAGTTAGATCTAAATACAGTTCCTGGTGAAGACGGGCCAGACTGGGACTTTGTAGAAAATAGCGTGGGCGAGCTAAAGCGTAAGTTAGACTCGATGGGACCAGTGAATGTGGATGCCATTGAAGAATTCGAAGAGCTAGAAGAACGCTTTAACTTCGTGAAAGGACAATTTGAAGATCTCACAAACTCTAAGGACGAACTTATCGATGTGATCGAGCGCATCAATGTAGAGACTCGGAAGAGATTCACCGAGACTTTCCTACAAATCCGTAAGAATTTCCAAGAAATGTTCAAGCTTCTCTTCGGTGATAAGGGAACGGCGAATCTGCACCTCGTAGATGAGGATGATCCGCTCGAAAGTGGGATCGATATCATTGCGAAGCCCCCAGGCAAGAAACTTCAGTCGATCACACTTCTCTCTGGTGGTGAGCGTTCGATGACGGCTGTTGCGTTGCTCTTCTCGATCTACCAGATCAAGCCAGCACCATTCTGTGTGCTGGATGAGCTAGACGCACCGCTGGACGAATCTAACATCGGAAGATTCCTCCGCGTGCTAGACAGATTTATTGATACTTCACAGTTCATCATTGTGACCCACAGTAAGCGCACTATGAGTAGGGCGGACGTGATGTATGGAGTGACGATGGAAGAATTTGGAGTATCCAAGCCAGTAGGGATGCGTCTCACAGATGTAAAAGATGTGGACGCTGGAGCGAAGAAGACGGCAGCCCAAAATGCCGCCTTACGACTGGATGCGGAGTAAAAAAGATTTGTTCGCCTGCCTTCTTTCATAGGGCAGGTTAATAATGGGGATGCGGGGAGTGTAGGTTTTCATAGTCCTACACTCCCCCAAATCTTAACGATTTAGCATGTTGAATCCTTCAAAGCACTAAAGAAAGAAGTAATGGCTGGCGCAAACTAGGATCATCACGCCGGATAATACGATAGAGCCGATGAAGGTGATAATGTAGAGTATCCAGAACAGAGGGGAGGCCGCAAAACTAACCATCCCTACACCATCCATGACCTCAGTAGATCCGTAGAGAACTTTTCCTACGATGGTAAGATACTGGAATTTGCTCAGCCGTTTTCCCTCAGCAAGCGCGATTTCTTTTCTGTGATGTTTTACCACAGATTTGATGTGCTCGGTGTTAGCCGCACAGACCTCTGGCAATGATGTAATGGCATCCAAAACCCACCAGACTACGCCTATGCATAAGATAGGTAGCAACATTATAGAAGACGGGATACCCCAGCGCCAGTTGCCCAGATCAGTATCGGTGTTGCTGTAGAAATAAACAATTCCTCCGATGAATACGATTAGCGTAGGGATCAGCAAGATCACCGCTGCTATCTTTAAACCAGATGCTATCTTAGCAACATGACTAACAAGCTTGATAAACTTTTGAAGATGGTTCTCGTGAGCAATTTGCATGACGTTTACATAGCATACTGTTCTGAAGGGTAAAGTAGATTGCCAACTAATCATGCCACTTAGCGATTATTATTTCACCTTAATTATATTAAACGAATACTTAAGAAGCAGGGGCTCCTTTAGTTTTTTTTAAGTTAGTTTGCAACTTTTGTATGGGGTGGTAGTTTGTAACTGAAATATGGAAGCACGCTCAACTATTATTCATCAAGGCAGTTTTTTTGAGGCTGCGGCACTGAAGGCTCAGTGCTCAGATTTGGACGGTCTTGATGAGGTTATTGAGGAGGCTAAGAAGCTTAAGACATCGGTGATTGATGCGGTTCTGGATGCTGAACTTGTGACTGAGGAATTGTTTTTACAGCATATTTCTCAGGAAGTTGGGATGAGTTGGCATGAGGTTGAGTTGAACATGGAGCAGCTAACTACGCTTAAATCATTTTGTGGTGCGGCGTTAGCGATTCGCTACCAGGTGTTGCCGATTGCTTCAGCTGATGATGTATTGACGGTTGCTTGCTATGATCCTTTTAATTTGAGTATGAGGCAGATGGTGACTCGTTTGATCCCTTTAAAGATATCATTTGTGATGGCGAGCCGTAGGAATATTCGTTCTGAGCTGGGGAGTATGTATGGAGTAGGAGCGGATACCTTTGAGAAAATTCTGGAAGGTCGTGATCTCGACGTTGAACGATTACTAGATAGCGATGAGGCGGCTGTGATTGATGAGGATCAGTCAGAAGAGGCGAGTGTCTTGAGGTTTGTGAATCAGATTTTACGAGAGGCGCTAGTTCAGAAGGCGACAGATATTCATGTAGAGCCTCAGAAGAGCGGCATGTGTATTCGTTATCGTGTTGATGGGCAGTTGCTTGATGTTCCCGTGCCTGAGAATATTAATGAGCTCCAAGATTCGGTGATTGCTCGCCTTAAGATCATGTCGCGGCTGGATGTGGCTGAGAGAAGAGCACCACAAGATGGGCGGATTCATTTGAGTAATAAAGGTCAGTCTGTAGATGTGCGTGTTGCTACCATTCCTTCGGTGGAAGGTGAGACGGTTAGCTTAAGACTACTGAACCAAGATAAGTTTGATATCGAAAAGCTCGACTTGGAGGACTCCGTTGATGCTGGGATACGGGAAGTGCTGAAGCAAGCGAATGGGGTTATTTTGGCTACGGGTCCTACTGGTTCAGGTAAATCGACGAGTCTGTATTGTTTCTTAGATCATTTGAATGATCGTGAAACGAGGATTGTGACGATTGAGGACCCAGTTGAAAACAAGTTAGAGGGAGTGGTGCAGATTGCGGTTCGACCAGAAGTTGGGATTAGTTTTGCGCAGGGCTTACGTTCTATTTTGAGAGCTGATCCTAACATTGTGATGGTAGGGGAGATCCGTGATACAGAAACAGCTGAAATTGCGATTCGTGCATCTCTAACAGGTCACCTTGTGTTTAGTACCTTACACACGAACGATGCGCTGGGTGGCATTAGTAGATTGTTAGATATGGGGATTGAACCATTTTTGGTGTCAGCTTCGGTGAGGGCATTCTTGGCGCAGAGGTTGCTGAGAAAACTCTGCCCTAGCTGTAAGGAACCCAATGAGGTATTTAGTGAGGAAGATAGAAAAGCGCTTAAAATACCAGGCGAAATTCAAGGGGTGCCATTCAAACCAGTAGGGTGTAAGGAATGTCGCAATACAGGGTATCGTGGGCGTGTGGGAGTTTATGAACTTTGTAAAGTAACTCAGACTATCCAAGATATGATCGCTAAAGGAGCTGATCCTCAAGAGGTCGAAAAGCAGGCTTATTTAGAAGGGTTTGAGCCAATGCGGACGTACGGATGGCGCAAGGTTATGAAGGGAATCACTAGCATAGAAGAGGTCTTGTCTTCTACACCCGGGAGTATAGAAAAATAAGTATCTATGTCGGCTAGTTTTAAATATAGTGCATTAAATGCATCGGGAAAAACAGTTTCTGGTGAAGTTGATGCGGCTTCCAAGTCAGAAGCGATGCGTAAACTCTTGAGTGACGGTTATCAACCGATCTCCGTGATGGGGGTATCGCGAGGGATTAAGTCTAGGGAGGCTAAGGATGAAGATGCTCCTATTCACCTGAAAGCTGCGGATGTGGTATCATTCACGGAAGAACTCGCCGAGTTGTTAGAGGCGGGATTGCCTCTGGAGCCAGCGTTGTCGTCTATGGCTCAGCGCGATGAGAGTGGGCGACTCAAAGAAATTTCTAGCCGCCTGCGTAAATGGATCACTGAAGGGAATCCGATGCACAGTGCGCTGCCTCGGACATCAAAACAATTTGATCCACTCTATTGTAATCTTGTTAAAGCGGGTGAGGCAAGTGGAAGCTTGCGGACTATTCTTCATCAACATGCGATTTACCTAAAAACTCAAATTGAGCTGAAGTCAAAGTTGATATCAGCCATGATCTATCCGGCGTTTTTATTGATCGCTTGTATAGGTGTGGTATGTGTCTTTATTTTCTATTTGCTGCCGCAGATTACCACCTTGTTAGATGGGATGACTGGTGGGAAACCATTTGGTGTCATAGTGGCGATTCAATTAGGTGATCTGTTGAGGAACCATTGGCTGACGATGCTTATAGGCCTCATTATTCTTATGTTTCTGGTCAAGATTTGGCATACTCCAGAAAGAAATAAACAGACTTGGGATAAGTATAAAATGAAAATTCCTTTGTATGGGAAGGTGATTACTTTTGGCTTCTATGTGCAATGGTTAAAAACCCTCGGAAATCTTGTAGGTAATGGAGTGCCGCTTGTTGAAGCACTAGAGCTTACCCAGGAAACGGTGACTAATCGCCATGCGAAACATCATCTTAAAGATCTGATTTTAAAGGTGAAAGACGGATATAAACTGACTCACTCGATGCGTGCCTCTAAAATATTTACTCCAAATATGATCGATCTTATTAGTGTGGGTGAGAGCACGGGAAAACTCTCTAAGTCTCTAAATAGAGCCTCAGCATATTACGACAAGAGGTTAAATGTGATGTTGTCGAATTTGGTCGGTATTATTTCGCCTGTGATCTTAATTAGCATGGCTTTATTGGTAGGAGCCTTATGCTGGACAATGATTCAAGCAATCTACGAATCTATAGGTAACCTCAGATCAAAATGAAGCAGATTTACTATAGAAAAGAAAAAGGGTTTGCTCTCATTGCGGTGATTTGGGTGGTGGCATTTCTGTCGATGCTTTTCATGGTTACTTTAATGCTGTTGAAAGTGGAGGCAGAGTCAACTATTTCTGCTGAACATAGCTTTCGTGCATGGCTACAAGCGCACAAAGGGCTCAGCTATGCGTCTCATCCAGATGTGGAGCGTGGGGATGACGATGCTTTAATTTATGAGCCAGTGGGCGTGGATGAAGGGTATAAGCTAACTATTAAGCCTGAAGCTTCTATGATCAATATAAACTATGTGCTCAAGACTGGTGATAAATCATTATTAAAAAACTTATTTAATCACTGGCTGAATGACGATGTAAAGGCGAGCGAGCTCACTGATGCCTTTGTGGACTGGGTAGATAAGGATGATGTGGTGAGTCTGAATGGGGCTGAAAATGAATGGTATGTTGCACAAGGCTTCAAAAACCGTCCATTTAACCGTAACTTTCAGTCGCTAGATGAGGTTAGTTTAGTGAAAGGCTTTGATGAGATTGAAAGTTTGGTTCCAGATTGGAGAGAGTGGTTTACTTTGTATAGTGAGGGCACAATTGACCTGCACGATGCGGAGCCAGAACTACTCAGTGTGGTAGCTGAAACAGAGCTGGATATTGCAGAGAAATTTGTTCGGGATATTAAAGGGGAAGACGGCATCATGGGAACGTCTGACGACAAAAGATACGGAAAAAAAGATTTAGCATTAGATAAATTAGAATCAAAAAAAATAAACAGAGAGCTTATTTTGAATCGATTTAGATTACGGGGGAGAATATTGAGAGTGGAGAGTGTGGGGCGATCAGGAAATTATCAGAGTAACATTCAAGCGGTCATCCGTAACCAAGGTGACGTTGTTCGCGTGTTATATTATCAAGAAACAACACTAGAAAGTGAGTAAATTACTTAAACATATTTTATTACCCGCGAGGGAGCAAGGCTGGGAGCTATGGCAACTCAGCGCCGATAGTTGGACGCTAGAGAAGTCGATTGTAGAAATTGATGATACGACGAACCTTCCTAAGGAGACTAGGGTTGGTTTTCCTACTAGTGCTGTGGCCACGGTGCCAATGGTGATTCCCGATGCAGATCATTCTACACAGAGAGGGATAGCTCAGTTGCAAATGGAGCAGAGCGGACTGATCAAATCTGACTATACAAGCTGGGATCTGTACAAGGTGGATTCGGAGCAGTCACTTAATGCTGGGGTTTCGCTGGTTGCAGATAGTATTGAACCAACGAAACAGATAAAGGATCAATCATTCGATACAGCAGCGCGGTTTTACGATGTGGGGAACCTGGACACAATTCTATGTAAGCGAGAGCAGGGGAGGTGGGCGACTATTTTCTATAAGAACTCTCAACCGTTTTACTCGGAATTAACTGATTCTGTGGAATCGATTCTCAGCCAAGTAAAATCACTACTCCCCCAGTTTGCTTTACAGGAGATAGGCTATAAACCGGCAATATTGATCCTGGAAAAAGATGAACATTTGGAATGGGCGGAGCTAAGGGAAGAGCAGTTAAAGAGTGATCTGGGTATTTCTACCAAACTCGTAGATTCGCTCAGCCTTATCAGTAGTGATCGCTCTGATCTGGAGCTCGTGCCTCATTTTGTTTCTGAAAGCCGAACCAAGGAAAAGCGTAATAGAAAAATAAAGTTAGCTGTTTTGGCTGGTCTGTGTGTTTACGCTGCAGGGTGTCTGTTTTTCTACATGCGCTATCAGCAACGAGAAGATGAGATTCAACAGATCCAGAAGGATTTGGCAGCACTGGAGCCTCAATGGATCGAGCATCAGCAAAATTTAACAAAGATCAACGAGCTGGATGGTGTGCTTACCAATGAATGGCCACTGGTAACCTATGACAAGGTGGCATCCCTTCTCCCTGAGGACGACAAATTACTGTTGAGTTCAGTTGAAATTCAATCTGAGAGCATTGTGATCAAAGGAGTTTCTCCAACTATTAACCTGATTAACGAATTGCATCCTGCACTCATCAATTCTCCTTACTTTACCGGATACACATGGACGGTGCCTGTGAAAGCTGAGGATCAAAAAACGAAGTTATGGGATTTTACGATGGAAGCTACGAAGAAAGGAGATCTATAAATGACTAAGAGAGAAAAATACTTAGGTGGCATATTATTGCTCATTCTAGTAGTGATTGCTCATGTTTTTGCAGGTGTTTATTTTAAGAAAAAACAGGCAAATCAAATAGCAGAGCTTGATGAATTAAAAACTACCTATAAGAGTTATTCCTTAATGGGGGATACAGCCGGCCTCATAAATGATGAGGTGAAGTGGGTGAGTCAGCATGCACCTCCGAACAAGAGTTTCCAGCAAGCACAGACTGATCTTCAGAATTTTCTCACATCGTCTAGTAAGGAAATAGGATTTGAACCAGAAACGCAAAAATTACTCACACTACAAGACGAAGAAGTATCAGACAGCATGTTTCAGAGCATCAAAATTGAGATTGCTGCTAGAGCAACGGAAAAGCAAATTTACCAATGGCTGGTAGAGATTCATCAGCCTGAAAAAATGCGTATCTTGAGTTATCTTAAACTTAGCCCGACTACTAAAAATTCTAATTTGATTTATTGTCAAATTATAGCTGAACAATACATTGCTGAAGAATAATTTAACCTTGTTAGAGAAAACTATTTTTGTTAAATCTTAAAAAGCGTATCATGAAATCAACAAAACATATTTTATTTTTAAGTGGCTTTTTTCTAAGCCCATTTCACGTGAAGGCTGAGATACCTAAGCTTCCAGAAGCCAAGGATTACGCTAATTTATTAAAGCGTTCTCCATTTGGGATTAAACCTGTCAAGAAGGTGGAGAAAGTAACACTACCGGATGAAAAGTCTGAGCCAGATCCTGAACCGAAGCCTTCTAAAGATTACGAGCTACGAGGTGTCACTAAATTACAAGATAAGTGGATGGTGGTTGTTGTAGATAAAAAGAATCCGACTAAGAACATCATTATCAAACAAGGTTCAAATAGCGGAGCGAGACCTGAGTTGATAGGAGTCACACAGGATATTGATAATTACGAACTGACAACCGCTACTCTTAAACTGGAAGGGCAATTGGTTACGGTTAATTACAATAAAGAATCACTCAAAGCGAATACTACTGCTAAAGCTAGTAATCCAAAATCATCAGCCAAAGGAGGCGAGAAGGGTCCTAAAAGTGGAGACGGAAGGAGCAGCCGCGATAAAGAAAGACGTGAGAGATATGAGAGGTACATGAAATACAGGAACTCGAGGGAATAAAATTTTCTAACGTAATCATCGAACTTAACTAAATTTTAAATCATATAAGAAGTAGCAACAGACGTCTGAGCGTCCACAAGATAATCTATAAATTTTACCTATAATGCACTATTTAAAAATAACCATTCTTACCAGTTTATTACTCGTTCCTCTGATCAGTAATGCACAAGAGCCAAACGCTGGTCCAGCACCCAATCAAGCTCCAGAAGAGGTTCCAGAACCAGTAGAAGCTCCAGAAGTTGCACCTGCACCGATAGAGTTACCTGGTCTTCCTGACGATGTGCTGGTAGCAAAAGGTGACAGAAAAATAAGGGATGCGATAGAGCAACCACTAATGACGGGTGACGTTATGGCAGCTCTCTACTGGGAATGGACAGGTAAAAGAGTCCTAGTAAGTAAGGCCGCAATGACAAAACAGATATCATTCATTCAGCCCGGTGGGCTGACATATAGCGAAGCTGCTGAGCTACTTGAGAAGGCGGTATTACTAGAAGATATGGTATTTCTTCCTAGTGTGAATGATCCTAATGTAGTGAAACTTGTCTTGGCTACTAACTCTCGTAAGAACGGGGTTCCCGTGATCAGGAATGGGGGCGTATTTCCTGATGGAGATAAAGTGGTCACCTATGTGATGACATTTAAGCACATATTGCCGGATGAAGCGATGAAGGTGTTTAACTCGGTGGTGAGTAAGCTCAGCCCACAAGGTTCTATCGTTTCTGTTCCTAACACATCTTCTCTTATCATTACTGAAAACACAGCACTCATTAAAACGTTGATAGAGATTAAAGGCAAAATAGATATGCCACAGGAGCTATCTACTAAGAAAATGATAGGGCTTGAGCATGCCAACGCTGAAGAAGTAGCCACTCAGGTGCAGGATATTATGGACTTTAGTGCAGAACAAAATTCGCTGATAAGCTCAAGCTCTAACTCAAATGCTGCCCAGACACCTGCCCAGCCACTGAGCCGAGAGCAGAGAATTGCACGTGCATTTGGACGAGGGACTAATAATGCTCAAAATAATAATGCTGCAAAAGATGGTCAGAATCTAAGCTCGGTTAAGGTCTTAGCCATTGTTAGAACGAATAGCCTATGGATCATGGGGCGGCCTATTGATATACAATTTGCTGAAACGGTGATCGCAGATTTTGATAAGCCTATCAAAAAAAGGAGTTATTATAAACATAAGCTACAGTTTCTGCCTGTTTCAGAATTTTTATCCATTGCCCAAAATGCAATTAAGAGAACAGAAAACAGCACTGATAGTAATACAGCCGCTAATCCAAATACTAATAATCGTCCCAACACTAATAATAACACACCGGGGACAGGTGGGACTCTTGCTGAAAGTGAACGCCTAGAATACCCCGAATCTATCTTGGTAGGAAATACGCTGCTAGTTGCAGATAATGCTAATAATTCCCTTATTGTTCAGGGTCCTCCACAAAGTATTTCACTGATTAAAGATCTTGTTAAGGAAATGGATATTGCCTCTGAGCAAGTTCAGATAACCGCTATTTTCGGTAGATATAACCTTACAAATGGTTCTGATTTCGGCATTGATTTCGCTAGGTTGAATCAATCAAATGATGGAAATAATATTGCGTTTCAGAACCGCACCGGTTACCCACTGCTAGTTGATCCGTCATCACTAACGACTACCACTACTGATGAGAATGGTGTCACTAGCACGATTAATAGTATTCCAGAGTCAATCGCTGGACTCTCTATTTATGGTAAGATCGGAAATCACTTCCTACCAACGCTCAGAGCTCTACAATCAACAGGGAATTTCAAGCTGCTAGCGCGGCCTACTGTTTTCACAAGAAACAATAAAAAGGCGGTTCTGTCTTCAGGGCAGAGTATTGCTGTTCCGACTAACTCATTAACCCAAAACACAGGCGATGGTGGCGCAGTGTCACAGAGTACGAATATTGAGTTCAAGGACGTCTTGCTTAAGTTAGAAGTGATCCCATTAGTTAACAATAAAGATGAAGTGACACTCCAGGTATCATTGACTAATGATAATATCATAGGCAGCCAAACGATCGATGGGAACAATATCCCTACCATAGGTAAGGAAGAATTACTTACTACGATCACTGTTCCTAACGGAGGGACGATTGCTTTAGGAGGATTGATCACAGAGCGGGATGTGAAAGATGTGAGCGGAGTTCCTATCCTAAGCAAAATTCCAGGCATCAAAAAGCTATTCACCTCAACGTCTAAATCCAGCGTCAGAGAGGAATTAGTGATATTTATACAGCCTAGGATCGTTAATAATAAGGCGACTCTCAAGGCCATGAAGGAGAACAATAAGAAATACTATGAATTATCCAACGGCGTGGAAGGTGTTGGCTTGCTACCTAAACTAAAGGAGCATAGCTCTCGAAGTAAAGAAAAAGCAACTCCAAGGAATAATAGGTTTCGTTCTAAGAGTAGAAGGTAAGAGGATGAGTAAGTCCCAAGATAGAGCCTTTACAGGATACGCTGATGATAACCATATTTCATAAGATGAAGAATCTTTATACTACACCAATCGCAGTTTTTTGTGCTGGTATCAGTAGCCTAACTACTGTGACTGCTCAGGATGCCTTGCCGAGAGACATCAATGAAATTTTAGATGATGAGTTATACGCTGCTAGTATGCGGGAGAAGGCCATCCAAGAGGAAAAAGGTGGGGTCGGGTTTGAGGCGCTTACTTCTTGGCGTTCAGAGTATGTGTATAGAGGCTTTTCTCTGGCGAGTAGCAGTATGGAGTTTCAGCTGGCGGCTCAGATTGCGCTCTCAGATACCGATAGCATTGATGCTGGGATTTATTATGGATCCGAGACGGGCAGAGGAAGTTTCTCAGAATTAACAGGTTTCCTAGATTACAGTAGAGTGTTAGGAAAATTTACCTATAGCGGAAAACTTGCCTATCGTGAGTATGGAGAGTCATTTTTTAAGTCAGGAATGGATCTAGGACTGAGTGTGGGCTACCAGATCAATGAGGCATTTGATGTCACAGGTAAGGTTAGCTATGATAGCGGTGCTGATGGATTTTATGTGGAATCTAAGGTTTCCTATTATGAAGAAGTGAACAGTGATTCGTATTTCGTATGGGATGTGGGTATATCAGCGGTGGGGGATTATTATGATCGGGATGGTATTCACCATGCATTTTCTAAAATAGCATATACTTATAACATCAATGACACCGTTTCTGTTTCCCCCTATGTATCTGGTGTGCTTGGTATCCATGAAGATGTGAAAAATCATCTCTTCGGAGGAGTGTATTTTGCAGTTAATTTTTAATAGCTATCCCTTAAGACGGTTTTCTGAGTAAAATGGGAGCTCTTTATCTGCTTTCCACTCTTGGAGGTATCCAAAATGTGATGGTCTCAATCTCTTGGCTAGACGAGTGGCTATAAGAGAGTCTCACGTGAGTTGGTCTTCCTTTGCTGGTGCTCCAAGTTGTTTGCCAGGTGTCATCTTGTTTAGAATAAATTTCCCATTGTAGTGAAGTGAGATTACTGATGAGTGTGAGTCTTTGTTGGTAGTCGCTGATGTCTATAATGGTGCTATTTTCAGTGTCCTCGGGACCTTGGTTTTCTAGGCTTTTCCATGTGGCGATTACGTTGATTAAATCATCACTGTTTCTAGCGGCTGAGGCGGCGAAGAGTGAGGCGAAATAATCATTTTCAAGACTAGGGAAAAAAGTACCGGGGTTCTGGATGATCAGTGTCTGGAGAGGCGCCTCTCCTTCTGCCAGGGTGATCTTAGCATCATGTGGCAGATTTAAGAACATACGCTCTAGATAACCCTCAAAAGCCAATTTATGTCTGTGCTGAGTTTGAGCTTGGACCACGCTCTGGCTGAGCAGTGCAGAAGAGTTAGTGAGGGTAAAAACAGACCCCATGAGTAAGCCTAGGATTCCAATAGCTAGGATGATTTCCATTAATGTGAAGCCATTTTTAGGAAGTCTGTTTCTAGGATAGGTGTTGTTTTTCTGCCCTTCCTTCTTCTGTATTACCCTTTGTTGATAGTGATGGTTCATTTTTTTTGGTGCAGAGGGTAGTAGTGTATGGTGCTTGCTGATTTACTTTTCTCTATTCCGTCTTCATCCCAGTAGAGTGTGATGTTGATTTTATACATTTGCTTTAGTGCTGCTGCGGTAGTATCCGTCGTGTGTGGAGTGTCTGTGAGGGGAGTGACTATGATTCTTGCTTTGGCATCTACGAGTTCACGTGTTTCATCCCGTGGGAATTCGTCCTCGGAGACGGGTAGGGTGATGACTTCTTTGATGAGGTTTTTCAGGTGTGCTTGAGACCATGATTCGCGGTTAAGCTCATAACTTACTTTAGCCGTTTGATTGAGCGCGATTACGATGCTCGTGACAGCGATACCAAAGATAGTGAAGGCGAGGAGGACCTCCATGAGTAGGAAACCTTTTCTGATCTTCTTCGGTTTATACTTAGCCGCACTGGTGTATGATATTTTCATCGGTTATGGCTTAATGGTAGCGGCTGTGAGAGGATGAAAGCGGATCTCGGCTGAGGAGTTTTCCAGTTGGATCATGAGCGACATTTCTTCACAAATGCCAGCAACAGAGTAAACCCAGACAGCTTTATCCTTAATGGTCTGCACGTTACTCCAGCCAGTGTCTTCTGAGCGTTTGTAGCTGATAGAGCAATTTGGAGGTAGATCAACTTGATTGGTGGTTTCGGAATTAGGCTCAGTTTGGTCAGGGTCTGTGCTTTGCCAGATATGGCTGGGTGAAATGAGAATGTATTGAGTCCGCTTATCGATTTTAGCTGTTGATAAAGCCCTTTTCGTTACTTGCTCGATTTCTGAGGGGAGAGATTGGATTTCGTCAGAGGCATCATTAGAGAGTGTGATGAAGGAGCCAGTAATGATGATGGAGACAACTACCATCACTATAATTATTTCCATCAGAGTAAAACCTGATCGGGTCAGATGCTTATTCTGTAGATGGATGTTCAACGGATGTAGGAGTTATGATAATGTCGCCTAGGCCTGTAAAAGTATTTTTATTTGGGTAAGCAAAGTGAGGGCAAGTGACAATAAGCTTGATTATTGTGCATCTTGAGAGCTGATATCGTCACCTCCACCCTCCACGCCATCGGCACCCATTGATATGATTTCGTAGGTAGTGGGGTCTTTAGTTCCGGGCATTTTGTAAATATAGTCATTTCCCCAAGGATCTTTTGCTAGAGCTTTGATAGGAGAATGGCGTCTTGGGATTGGATCTTTAGTAGGCTTGGTAACTAACGCCTCTAGGCCTTGTTCTTCAGTGGGGTATCTACCTCCTAGGGTCTTGTATTGAAGCAGGGTAGCGGAGAGTGCACGCATTTCATTTTCTGCTTTCTGGATTTTAGGACCTTCATCAAAGTCGCCCAGCAGGCCGATCATACCTCCAGCGAGAACTGCAATGATTCCCATGACAATCATCATTTCCATGAGTGTGAATCCTTTTTTACGATTATTTTTAGTAGTGATTTTCATAATTAAAACTTAGTTCTCGCTCTGATTCTTGTCAAAGCAAATGATTAGCTCTGTGATAGGGGTGTACTATACAACAATCGATCTCGAATAAAGTTGCGGATGGAATATGAATAAATAATCACAGATTCTTACCTTCCCAGGAATTCCACCAATTTTTAAAGAGAGTGTGCTGGAAGTCTAGGTGAGCTTGTTGGGATGGGGTGAGTTTGTCATCGCTGTAGATTTGGTGTTGGTATGCTGAGTTGCCTTCCAGCACCATGAGGCGCTTGTAGTAGAGGACGAGATCGGTGCCTTCGTCAAAGGTGCAGAGCACGCTCATGGCTTCATTGAGTTCTAGTGCATATCGTCTGGCTTTGGCGTCGCCTTTGGCAGCGCGTTTGCAGAGATCTACCATTTTGAGGATTTCGCTAGGCATGGCTGTTCCCACTCCCGTGATGGCTCCTACGGCTCCGCAGTTTACAAATCCATGGTAAGCCTGAGTGTCCACACCGACCATGAGGGTGAGACCGTTGTCTCCAGAGGTGATGTGCTCGGCTGCGTAGGTGAGTGACTCCGCTCCACCAAATTCCTTGAAGCCAACAAGCTGTGGGAATTTCTCATGTAGCTTGAAAAATAGCTCAGCCTTGGTCTCAAATCCATAGTGTGGTGAGTTATAAATGACTGCTGGTAGATCAGCTCCGCCAGCTTCTAGGATGGCAGAGAAATGATTCTGCTGGGCAGCGTGGGAGAGTCCGCGTGAGAGGACACGTGGGATGACCATGAGTCCGTGTGCTCCTATTTCACGAGCGTGCGTAGCATGTGTCACTGCGATGCGCGTGTTCTGCGCGCCTGTTCCCACGATGGTTTTGATGCCCGCATCGACCAGTGCTTTCACACCTTCCATGCGCTCTGCATCGGTGAGGAGCGGCCAGTCTCCCATGGAGCCACAGTAAACGACGGAGTCCATGCCAGCCTCGATGAGTCCCTTTGCGGTCTTCACGAGTTCAGCGAAATCTGGGGTTCCGTTAGCATCGCACGGAGTCATGAGTGCGGGGATTGTTCCTGAGAAAATGTGTTGGTTGCTCATAATATTAGATTATTAGTTGGTTGTTTTTGGTAGTTGTTAGAAATGTATCCCTTTTGAAAAGGGATCGTTCGGATCGATGATGATGGTGGTCTCCCCATTGACCCAGGCTGATCCTGTGACGGTGGGGATGATTTTGTTAGATTCTGTTAGAGGGCTTACGGTGCCTGTGAAGATGGTGTTGAGGATGCTAGACTGTCTCCAAGTTTCACTAGGGGTAAGTTTTTCATCAGCATAGAGACAGGCGAGCTTGGCGGAGGTTCCGGTGCCACACGGGGAGCGATCATATTCTCCGCCAGGGCAGAGGACGAAATTTCTACTGTCAGACTGATCATCTGCCGGCGGGCCGAAGACTTCTACGTGATCGATAGGCTGTCCATCATCGCCTGAGATACCTTGATTTGAGAGAGCTTGCATGACTGCGGTGGAGAATTTTGTTAGATGAGAAATGTTAGATGATGTCACAGCTGGAACATTTTCCTGCTGGTCGATGAGGAAGAACCAGTTTCCTCCCCATGCGATGTCTCCAGAAATGCTACCATAGCCTAGCACATCTACTGAAACATCAGCTTGGTCGCGGTAGCTCGGGACGTTATCCACTGAGACTGATCCATCATCATGCAGGTGCGCGGTGACGATTCCTACGGGGGTGTCAATTTTATGAGAGCCAGTAGAAATAAATCCCATGTGCTGGAGTGAGACAGCGAGTCCGATGGTACCGTGGATGCACATGTTTAGGTATCCTGCGTTGTTGAAAAAGATGACTCCAGCAGAGCAGCTTGGATCATGTGGCTCAGTAAGCACGGCACCTACCATGGCAGGGAAACCGCGTGGCTCGAGTAGAGTAGAGGTGCGTATCCAGTCGTATTGGGTTTTGAGAATTTCTCTCTTCTCCGCGAGAGTGCCATTTCCTAGATCCGCACAACCATCCACCACCACGCGAGTAGGTTCTCCGCCAGTGTGGGAATCGATGATTTTTAGAAATGTGGTTGCTTTGCTCATTGAATAGGTAGAATATAGCAGAGTGGTTCTAGTAGGAAAAACCAGACATTTCCCTAGAATCTGCATACCACGACTCTTATAAACGATAACCGATAAATTGATGCCCGTATCAGAATTTTACAGCCTAGTGGATAGAGAGAGACCAAACATCGGTGTCGAGTTATTTGATCACATCCCTGATACGGTTTACTTTATTAAGGACAGAAAGGGAAGATACGTGGCGGTGAATAAGACATTGAGCGTGCGTCTCGGTGTGGACCAGGATGAGCTAGTGGGAAAGATGGCGAGCGAGGTTTTTCCAGACTCACTAGGGGTAAGTTTTTCTAAGCAAGATATGCTGGTGATGCAGACTGGAGCTGGCATCAAGGGGCGATTAGAAATGCATCTTTATCCAAGCGGAAAACAAGGCTGGTGTCTGACTTATAAGGAGCCAATCATGGGGGCTGGAGGAAAATTGATCGGTGTCATGGGGATATCCAGAGATATTCACCCACCTACAGAACACCGTGATGATTTAGAGCCACTGCAAAAGGTGATTACTTATATCCGTCTCAATATTACCGAGCAGCTCAGGCTTCCGCAGTTGGCTGAAATGGTAAATCTCTCGGTCTATCAGCTCGATCAGCGAATCCGCGGACTGTTCCATATCTCTGCTGGTCAGTTTATCACTCAGACAAGGATTGAGAAGGCGTGTAATTTACTGAAATGTACTGATGAAAGTATCGCTAATATTGCGCTGGATTGTGGTTATTCTGATCAATCCGCATTTACCAGACAGTTTAAACAGACCACGGGGCTCACGCCAGTGGCGTATAGGAAGCAGGTGAGGTAAGTTTTATTTCATCCGTCTGTAAGTGCCGTCAAAGTAGGCTCTGGCACCGTGATAGGGCTGGGTGTTAGTGCCTGTGACTTCGATCTGGAGCCCATTGCCTAGCTGCGCAAAATCTAGCCAGGTTTTCTCTCCAGCATCATGGATGTTGATGTTACCTTTGTCTGAGAAGCGGGCTTTGTGTTTATTGATGACGAGCCTGCCTTCGATTTCACCCATATGAAATGTGGGACCACGGACTACGCTGATGCTGAAGGTGAGTTTGCCGTCTTTCTTAGTGATGGTGAGTGTGCCTCCATTGCAGTCTTTATAGGTGCCTTCCCAAATATCCTTGGGTTTGACAGTGAGCCATGCTTTGAGGTATTCCACGCGTTCTTCGGTGTACATTTTCATAGCTTCCCAGTATTCTGCGGAGGTGGCTAGTGGCTCGCCTCTGGCTTGAAATTCAGCCAGCCAGTCACGCCCTTCTATCCATTCACGCTGATCTTTTTGCAGCTCTTGGAAGTCTTCTTTCTTGAATGTCTTCTTAGCTCGCGCATAGACTTCATTGAGTTCTTTATCCGCAGATTTATAGTCAGACTTGATGTCTGCCAGTTCATCCCCGAAAGAGATGAGACTCATCATTATGAAAGCGAGAAATGTCTGTAGGGTTGATTTCATTCTTAGTAGTTAGTTTTGAATAACAGTGATTTTACCTTTGGAGTCAGTTCCTCCGTCTGAGTTCGCGGTGTAGCGGATGGCGTATTTAGATTGAGTGTCAAATTTCTCTAACTTGAGTGCGTAAGTATTATTAGAGCTTTTACCACCTGTGATGCCCGCATGTTCATCTATACTGATAACTTTACCGTTTTCTAACAATTCTACTTTAGAAATGTCGAGTCTGTGGAGTCCAGCAGTGTATTGGAAGGTGACTTGGAGGTTTCCTGATTTCTTAATTTTCCCATTGAGATTGATCTTATACGCTTTTGCATTTTCAGTGATGGTGGAAGGTGCCCAGTTCATGCGCGTGATGGGTTTAGGGACATCAGCTTCTGAGAGAACTACAGCTTCTGTTAGAGTGGCGTGGACTCCACGGGGGAGCTTGACGCCTAGTCTTGTGAGTGGGCAGAGGGTTTGTTTATCGATGCTCTGGATGAGTTTTCCATTCACGTAGAGGCTAGTTTTGCGGCGTTCACCTACGAGCTTGATAGTGACCTGCTCTCCTACTGGAGCTTGGTAGTCGAACACGAGTGCATCTGGATTGTATGCTGTGAGGGGATCGAATCCTGGTGCTTGGTTTGCTCTGACTATTCCTACGCCACGCTTGGTCGTTTTTTTCTTGGTTTTCTTATCTGTGGTGGTGTGGCTGAGGTCTAGGTAGATGGCAGCGAGGTCAGATGATATTAGTATTTCATTTCCCGCTATGTCATTGTGTCGAGTGAGGGTGAAGCTGGCGGTCCATGGGTATTCCAGATTATCTGCTTCTAGGTTAAGGTCTTGGTTCGTGTTACCTATCATTTCTTTTGGCTGTTGGAGCTTCCAGACTGTGTTTCCCTTGTTGGGTTGTGCAGGTCGGTTTAAAATGGATACCTCGGGAATGTTAGAGGTAAGTTTTTCACTGTAAGTCAGGAACTGAGCATGATCTTTGGCTCCTTTGGTTCCCCAGAATTTCTCAGAAATAGCTGCCATGGATGGGAGTGATAGCCGCGCGATTTCATTCCAAGTGTAACCTGTAGGACCGTAGTCATTCCAGATGTGGAGCTTGCCGCCCATGAGTCCAGGGTCAGTGTCATCAAGCATTCCTGCGGGCTTGTTAGAGAATTGCTTGGGTGTCCAGGTGTCGTAGATAAACTTGTTATTCACACCGTAGTAGGGTGCGCCTGGGACGATGTAGGTGTAGAAGTGGGAGGAGTTCACTACTTTGTATCCGGCTTTGACCTTGTTCTTCGCATCTGAGGTTTCCCACATATCGATGATGATGTTTTTGTCTGGCTCGGTCGTTCCTGGAAGGTGCTCGTAGCCTGACCAAGTGCGGACTTCTTTGCCGTGCTTGGTGGTGATGTATTTGTTGAGGTGATTGATGTATTTTCTAAATGCCTCACCGAGCTGCTCACGGTCTTCTTTCTTTTTGACGAGATTGATGCGGTATTCATCCGTGCCGATGTGGACGAGTGGGGAGTCGAACAGCGGGCAGACTTCATCCCAGATGTCTTCCATGAATTTGACTGCATCAGGATTATTGAGATCGAGGTAAGCGAGTCCGAATCCATTTCTGTCCATCTCCCTGTGAGCTAGCTCGGGGCGATAGGTGGTGAAGGCTAGGGAATGACCGGGAGAGTCTATTTCAGGGACGATGACTACAGCGTGAAGCTTAGCGAAATCTTGTAACTCGCGGATTTGCTTGAAGGTGTAGAATCCGTCCTTGGATGAGAGTCCAGGAAATTTCTTAGACTCAAGCCTGTATCCAGGATAGCGTCCCCAGGAGTTGTCATTGAGGTGGAGGTGGAGTTCGTTTATTTTAAGCCAACCCATCATCTTGATCCAGTCTTTGAGTCCTTCTACTGGGATGAATTTTCTGCCGACATCGAGTAGGAGCGATCTCACCTCGTAGCGAGGTGCATCATGGATGGTGCCTTTAGGCAGTGGTCCTTGCTGTTGCATCTGTAGCAGGGTGCGGGTGGCGTAGTACTGACCTTTGGCGGATGATGCGGAGATGATGATGTGATCATCTATTTCTAATTTGTATGCCTCAGTGTTCTTGATGCTGTCGTCTTTTTTAAATTTCACTAATGTTGGAGCTCCAGCACCATTTCTGGCTTTTATATTTGTGGGGAACTGATCAGCAAATAGCTTAGCGACAAGTTGCATGTCTTCGGGTAATCCCTCAGTCTTAACGATCTTGATAGAGGTAATGTTTTTAGTGCCTTCAGCACCTTTCCATGAGCTGACTGCGGGCACTATTTGAGGTTTAGAATTTACCTGAGCCATGACGCTGTGCTGGGTGAATGGCAAGAGAGCTAGCAGGGTAATGAGTAATTTTATTGGTCGCATATTTATAGAGTAAACTAGGTGGGTAAATTTTTCATAGCACAAATTTGTATCTTTTCAGGTTGAATGAGGGCTACAGCTGGGGTAACTTGATCACTATGAAAATTTT
>CAKZMG010000036.1 GCA_937128235.1 uncultured Verrucomicrobiales bacterium | reverse complement strand
CTCCCTCATTCAGCGCTCTAACATATCCGAAATCATTTAACGTCCTAGCCAGGCGCACATTCCTAGTAAACTTCTCATTCTTTATGTTCTCCACCGTCACCTGAGCCGGCAGCGGACCACTATTAGAAATCTCTATCCTATCATCAAAATGCTTCAACATGATCGGACTCCCCTGCACATTATAAGAACGGTGATACAGAGCATTCACTATCCCCTCTAGCCACGCATCCTTAGGAAATTCTGGTATGCGGATAAACTTCCCGCTCTCACGGTCCAGATAATAATAATCTCGCAGCGATGCCTCCATAAAAGTAGATATTTCACCGATCAACTTCAGAATAGGACCCTCAAAGCTGTGATCCTTCACCACATTGAAATCAGATCCAGACCGTTGCTCCATCCCCTCATACCGCAGATAGCGCACACGCGCATCACGGATATATCTATCAGGATCTACTGCAAAGAGAAGAATCGCCGCGTTCTTAAAAAGGATCTCACCGTTCCTCTTCACAGCTAAATTACGTTTATACGCTAACTCAGCAAAAGACATCTCCACATTCATCACCTTAATGTATTCATTACATAGAGAATCATCCAGATCCTCCACATTGAAATCTACCCGCTCCTCCTCCTCAAACTGCCTCATCCCCCGGTTATACTCTAGCTTAGTCACCTGCTCCCTCATAAGAGGTCCCTTATTACTATCCGCTACTCTCAGAAAAATATTTTCATTATCATGCCTCTGATACACACCCTCAAAAGCAGGCTCCACATGATAAATAAACACCAGCTCCCCATTCGCTAAATACACCTCCTCTAGCTCAATGTTCGCTGGTGGCTTTATGTAATCATGCACTATCTTCCGATACTGATCTAAATCAACTGCCTGATCTCTAAACAAACTCGTCTCTAACAAACTCTCCACCTCCCCGCTATCTGCTATCCCATACACCAGCACCCCACCACCAGCATTCAGCATCCCTATCAGCTCATCCGCCAGCTTAGAATGCTTCGTATCCCTACTTTTACGTTCTAGAAATTTTCCCTCCGCCCCATGGCGGAGATACTCTTCTGTTAGACTCGGATTGATCGTAGATACACTCATGAACTAGACTTGAATAGAATAAGGCGTTTGCTTAAAAATAATACCTAGCCGATCCAGCGCATTCTGCCCTATCCGGCTAGCCGCAGCATAGATCACCCGCTGCCCATCATATTCAGGAAGACCCTCCAGCACCTTATGCGTCAATATATTTCCACCCTCAGGCTTACGGTCACCAAGTATCCCATTAAACAATAAATAAACACCCATCCCCTCATGCGCACCCAGAAATGCCCCATCACACGCCTCCGTGTACCCTATCCCCGTCTCCGCAAACCAAACAAAATCCGCCAACTCATCAAAACTCACATCATCTCGGATATCGCCAAACTCATTGAAAAGCGGCTCCTCAGAAAGCCTACAATACTGAAACCCACCACCCAAGCCAGCCACCTCTTCATCCTTCGAGTTAGTATATCCACCAGCCACCCGGCGCACACGCTCAGAGGTAATGTTTTTAGCTATCTCTTCCTCCATCTCCACTAGAATAAATTTTCGGTTTCCACCGTCAGCTTCATTTTGTTTGAGAACTGCATGAGCTGTGGTACCTGAACCAGCGAAGGAATCGAGAATGATGGAGTCTTTATCGCTAGCTATCTTTAAAATTTTTCTTATGAACGAAGTTGGTTTTGGCGTTGAAAATAAGTCTGAAGTAGAAATATCTGGGAAGTATTTCTTAAGTTCATATTTAGCATTACGATTATGACCGGTTTCATCTAAGTCATCCCACAATGATGAAGGTGATAGCCCTTGCTGATTTTTCAAGTACGTTTTCCTTAGGATTCCTGTACCTTTTCCTGTGAAAGTTACTTCTCCAGAATCTATCATTTTCTGCATCCTTACTTTATCCCATCTCCATCCATTTTTTGGAGACGATATAATTTCACCAGATGGCGAGACTAAATCATAAGTTAAATTCTCACGAGGATTAGGTGATGATACATTACCTGCAAACCATCTCCCGTTTTTGTCATTGTCTGGATTTTTATAGTGTTGGTTATCTTTCTCAGAACGCTCTAACTTATTAGAAAGCCAGTCTGTATTCATAGAATATGATACTGTATGATTATGATCTACAGATATTTTCTTAGCGTCATTATTAGACGAGTCAGATGACTTCCAAATAATATCTCCAATAAAATTTGCCCTGCCAAAAATTTCATCCATTAATAATATTAAACTAGCCACCTCATTATCATCAATACTTACAAAAATCGCACCATCCTCACTCAAAAATTGCTTCAACAAAGCCAACCTCGGGTACATCATACACAGCCATTTATCATGTCTGGATAGATCCTCAGCCTCTTTCCCCACCACTTGTCCAAGCCACTTCTTTATCTCAGGAGCTTTGACATTATCATTATACACCCAGCCCTCATTACCCGTATTATACGGTGGATCGATGTAAATACACTTCACCTTACCCGCATACTTAGGCAGTAGCGCCTTCAGCGCATGGAGATTATCGCCCTGGACGATGAGGTTCCCATCAGATCCATTCTCAGAATCTTTCGTATCCGTATGAGAAAGCTCCTCATCTGCCTCCAGCAGGCGAAACGGCACATCCTGATGATGCCTGATCACAGCATCCTTTCCTATCCAATTTAACGAAGGCATAATTTAGTCTGAAAAAAAACTACCCACTATACCAGCAGTATTCAAGCTCTAGCCAAAATAATCTAACACGCTCGATAAAGTTTTTCTAAAGTCGTTGGCATACTAAATTTTTCCGACTCTATAAAGATAAAGTGCAGTCGGCTCAAAATGAATCTTCACCCTACCCACAGTCTTCATCTCCTGCACCGTTTTGGTGGTGATGGTGAGTTCATCTAATTGATTCTTCTCACAAAAACTTATCCATGGCTCCCAGCTACTTTTCTGCTTCACCACCCTGTCTGTAAATTTCACCTCTGTCGCGTGAGTCAGCTGCATTCCTTGATTCATCCTTATCACATCCAGCTCATGGTAATCCCTGCCAGACTTCCAGCGCGCATAGTGTAGATACTCACTCATCTGGTGAAATCTCTGCGCTATCACACCCGCCTCCACCGCATGTCCTAAGTGCTCGCTCGTCATATTCATCGGTGAAAATAACCCTGTCCGGATCGATGAATTAGTCAGATAAACTTTAAAGGTATGGTCTCGCTTAAACCTCTTCGCACTCTGATCCACCCGATACATTCTCCTGATGAGAAACGATGCCTCAAGATATTCTAAATACCGCTTGATCGTGTTCTTACTTATCTGGGCAGACTGGCTCAGATCCTCTAAATTCAATTCATGCCCAGAGTTAAATGCCAGCATCGTAAACAATCTATTCAAATCCCGCACATCATGAATACCATAAAGAGACGGCAAATCTCTCAGTAAAACCTTATCTAAAATATCCGTCCTCATATATCGCGATGCCTCATTCGCCCCAATATCTGACAAGGCAATCTCTGGATAACCTCCAAAGTTTACATAATCTAACAGATGCCGATTCAACTCATCAATATCGGTCGCAAAATACCCATCATCATCTTTCCCGTATTCTAAACATGATTTATGGATATCAGACATAATATCTTTTAGCTTATTATCTACTTCATCTCTAGTCCATTTAAACCTCAATGAATTTTGAGTCATTTCTAAACCAGATGTTGCAACACCACCCGCATTTGAAGCTTTACCAGGAGCAAATAAAATTTTGGCTTTATGAAATTCGCTAATAGCCTCTTTTGTTGAAGGCATGTTTGCCCCTTCGCTTACACAAATACAACCATTTTTTAAAAGGGTTTTAGCATCCTCTTCATTAAGCTCGTTTTGGGTAGCGCAAGGCAATGCTATATCGCATTTTTCACCCCAAGGTGTTTTACCTTTTACAAATTTAGCATCAGGATACACTTCTAAATATTCACTTATTCTTCCTCTTTTTGTGTTTTTTAATTCCATTACAAAAGCCAGTTTCTCTTTATTTATTCCAGCTTCGTCATAAATATATCCTGATGAATCAGATAAAGTTAAAACAGTTGCTCCCAATTGTATTGCCTTTTCTGCTGCATATTGTGCAACATTACCTGAACCTGAAATAACGACTCTTTTTCCACTAAAATCATCACCCTTAGTTTCGAGCATTTTTTGAGCAAAATAAACATTACCATAACCTGTTGCTTCTGGTCTTATTAAAGAACCACCCCAAGAGGCACCTTTACCAGTTAAAACTCCAACAAATTCGTTACGTAATTTTTTA
>CAKZMG010000035.1 GCA_937128235.1 uncultured Verrucomicrobiales bacterium | reverse complement strand
ACGCGGAATAAGAAGTCTCCGATTGCGATTGGTGCGATTCTGCTGTTCATGCTCGTGGGTGCATTGAGTGCTCCGCTTGGGTTTGAGATTCCCGTGGTGCAGACTGCGCTGTTCTGTGCGCTGCTGGTGATGGTCACAGGATGCATTAATCCGCACGAGGCTTATAAGGCGATCGAGTGGAAGGTGGTGTTCATGATTTTCGGTATGCTGGGAGTGGGGCTGGCAATGACTGAGTCTGGTCTGGCGCAATTGATCGCGAGCAGTGTGGAGAGTTTTAAAGATAATCCGCAATTGGTGTTGTGCCTGGTGTATCTGGTGGCAGCGGTGATGACGGAGCTGATCAGTAATAACGCGGTTGCCGCGCTATTGACACCCATTGCGATCTCCGTGGCGATGGGGATGGGCGTGGATGCTAGACCATTTGTGGTGGCAGTGATGTTTGGTTCGTCCGCGAGTTTTTCTACTCCAATTGGTTATCAGACGAATACATTTGTGTATGGTGCGGGCGGGTATAAATTTGCAGACTTTTTCAAAGCAGGTTTCCCGCTGGCGATTATCATGTGGCTGATAGCGAGTTATATGATCCCACTGATCTGGCCGTTTTATAAGTAAATTTGAACGGTAAGTTGAATTTTAAGTCGTAAAGATATATGAGGCAAATATTTATCACACTTGTTATAGCTGTTGCTACGGGGGGCTTTGGTTATTTTTTGGGAGCGAATAAGACTGATCAGTCAGGATCTCATTCGGACGAGACATTGGTGAAGAAAGAATCAACGAATAAGAGATTCAGCACAGAAACTGTTTTTGAAATAAATCCTTTTGGGGCGAGAACTGCCCAGGATAGATCATATGAAATGATGATGCGTCAATTTCTACAAACACAATTTGCTATCATACAGAGTCAAGAGACCATTAGAAGAGCAATCGATGATTATGGTCTTAAAGAACGGTTGGATAAAAATGAACAAGAACTAATCAAAGAAATAACGTCTTGTATGTCTCTGGGACAGGAGCGAGGAACGGATTTAATCAAACTAGAAGTCATTGCGGACTCAGAATTAGAAGCTCAACAAATAGCTTATGCTTTGTTGCATACATATTCAAAGAGACGAGAAGAAGCATTAGATATGAGGAGAAAGGAATCTATCCAAGAGTTTAAAGATAAAAGAAAACTTCAAGAAGATAGAGTAGAAGATCATAGAACAAGACTGTATGCGTTGTCTAAAAAATTACAGATTCCTTATCATGGGAAAGAAGGAAGATTATATACAGGTAGAAATTCTGATAACGATGAAAGTAAAAAAGCGGACGAAATCTACCAAGATGCGAAAAGGGCATATGAGCAAATGAGATCTTTTGTTAATTCGCTCGATGGCTTAAATGATGAAAAATTTAATGGTGACTATTTTCGCTTCTGGTAGGGCAGAGGCAGCACTCTTAAAAACTGATTATGAGCAGCTGAGTGGCTTTATGCAAAGAAAGAACGTAGCCTTAGCTGGTGGTTTAGGCAAAGACCATAAAGAAATTAAGACTATGAATGCAAACATCATTGAGATCGAAAAAAGAATAGCAAGATCAGTGGAGTTGATAAGAAAAAAACTCGAAAGAGACCTTGCTGTCCTAGCAAAGGACGTCGATAAATTAGAGTCAGATGCTAACAAACAGGTTTCTAAATTAATGGTAAGTGCTGAAGAAAAAACAAGGTTTGGCATAGTGAGAGAAGATTACGAAAGAGAGCTAGCTATACTTGATGCCATCAAGCAGGCTGAATTTACAGAAACTCTTGGAAGAGGGCTAGAGAGAGATCCAATCATGTTTCATAAAATTGGCTGGACAACCGAAGTAGCCGCTGAAATGAAGTTGCCTGAATAATGATCAGTTTAGATTTGCCCACACGCTAAATTCTGGTTCATTTCTTGGGCGGGGTTTTCTTCGCTGGAATGGCCTACGATGATGGCTGGGACTCCGGCTACGGTGGTGTGAGGGGGGACGTTTTCTAAGACTACGCTGCCGGCTCCGATCTTGGCTCCGGTGCCTATTTCTACTCTGCCTAAAATTTTAGCGCCTGCACCGATGA
>CAKZMG010000034.1 GCA_937128235.1 uncultured Verrucomicrobiales bacterium | reverse complement strand
TAGCCGACGATGGAAAAGGAATGTCTTTAAATGACTTAAAAACTAAATGGCTGTTTGTTGCATACTCAGCTAAAAAAGATAATACTGAAGACAAAAATAGTTCATATAGAGACAAAATTAAGAGTAGAAGGCATTATGCTGGAGCAAAAGGAATAGGTAGATTTTCTAGTGATCGACTTGGTGGGTCACTTAGCATCTATACTAAAACCGCTAAAGCTAAGAAAATAGAGCATGTTTTTGTAGATTGGAAGAAATTTGAAGAAGATCAAACAAAGAACTTTGAAACTATTAATGTTAGGCATAATAAGCTCACTCAAATTCCCGTGGACCTCCCTTCCTTCGAGAAACAAGGAACGGTATTGGTAATTAAAAAACTGCATGTAAGATGGGGGCGCGAGCATATTCTGAAGCTTAAGCATTCATTGGAAAAGCTAATCAATCCTTTTTCTAGTAAAGACAATTTTAAAATCGAGATTATATGTGAGAAAGAAAAAGAGGAAGATAAAAATGGTTTGCATAAGCAAAAGGAGTTAAAAGGCCAAAAGTATTTACCTAGATATCGTGTAAATGGACCTGTTAAAAATGCGATTCGAGATATTCTGGAATTAAAAACGTCTCAGATACAGATGAAGATTAGCGGAAACAATATTTTTACTACTATTATTGATAGAGGTGAACTCATTTATTCGATCGTAGAAAATTCTAAGGACTATGAATTGATTCAAGATTTGGAAGTAGATTTATTCTTTTTAAACACATCAGCAAAAAATAATTTCACTCGTAATATGGGAGTTGAACCTGTTAATTTTGGATCAATTTTCTTATATAAAAATGGTTTTAGGGTCCAACCTTATGGTAATAAAGGAGATGATAGTTGGGGGATTGATTTTCGACAGCAACAAGGACGAACAAGATTCCTAGGGACTCGAAACTTATTTGGACGTGTTGAAATTACTACGGATGATCATGCGCAATTTGTTGAAGTATCTAGTCGTGACGGAGGTTTACAAAAAACACAAGGCTACTATGAATTAGTTAAAGCGTTTGAAAAAGCGCATAGAAGACTCGAAAAATACGTTGTTGGTGTCCTTTGGGGAGAAGGTTTCACACGAAGAGGCTTTTTTGGCAAAGGGACTGAAGAATCTAAACTAGAAGTAAAAAAACAACGTGAGAGACTTAAAGTCGATCAAGAAAAAGATAGTCCTTCTGTAGCTAAATCTCATGTTGGCAGTAAACTAGAATTCATCCAAATTATAAAGAGTTTGACTGCCGATAGTAATGTTGAAATTTTGGAGTTCAACCATAGTTTTGTTGATTTAGTTAATGAAAAATTAAATAGTGTTCAGAAACCGTTTGCCGATGATCTCAAAGAAATCGCATTAAAGATGGATGACAAAGACCTTCAAATAGAAGCTGATAAATTAGATAAGAGATATAATGAACTTCTTAAGGCTAATCAAAAGGAGGCGCAGAAAGCTGAACAAGCGATTAAGCGAGCAGAGCGAGCTGATCTGAAAAGGCTAAAAGCCGAGGCTAAAAGAATAGAAGCTGAAGAAAAGAGGAGAATTGCAGAGTTAGAAACTCTGCGAAAGGAGAAAGAACGAGCAGAAGAAGAAGTTAAGAGATTAAAAGCTGAGAAGGAAAAAGACATAGCTAAAGAAGATGCGAAAGATGCTAAAGAGCAAAGTTTATTGCTTAAGTCTATACATGCACGTGATGAACATTTACATCAATCGCAGCATCTAATCCCACAGTATGCAGATAGTATTATAGGTTATGCCAGTGCTCTACATCAAGAAATTACTATAGATACCCCTAATACATCTTGGTTGGATGATATTGCCTCAATAATTAAATTAGCAAAATCGATAGAAAAATTAACGGAGTTTAATCTTCATGCTAATTATCGCTCGAAAACTGACTCATTGAATGATGATGTTTTGTCATTTGTGAAAGAGTATATAGAAAATGTTCTTGGTGGGATAGTAAGGAGTGATGAAGGGAAACTAATTAAAATTATTTATAAGGATAATCAAGTGAGTAATTTTGTAATGCAATTTAAACCAATTAGACTATCTATTGTATTAGATAATTTGATTTTTAATTCTTTGAAGCATGGAGCTACAGAAATTCTAGTGGAATCAAATATTATGAGAGATAAAAAAGGCATCGTGCTGGAGGTGAGCGATAACGGAAATGGCGTGAAAAAAGATATAGAGGAGAAAATTTTTGAACAAGGATTCACTACTACCGACGGATCAGGTCTTGGTTTATATCACGTTGGCCAGTTAGTTGCTGAAATGAATGGAGAAGTACGTTATAGTCCTACTGCCGAGAAAGGAGCTAAATTTACAATTAAATTAAAATCATGAAATCAAAATTTCCAATTTATTGGGTAGATGACGAGCCAGATGTTATCGCACCAAAGCGTAAAAGGGTAGAAAGCTATATTAGATCCTTGGGATTCGAACCTAATATCATAACAGTCAATGAAATAAGTATTACTGCAGTGGAGGATATTAAGAGCCTAGCCCCATATTTTGTAATTACTGATTATAACCTACGACCTGACGGTCAAGATGGCGGAGGTGATGAGTTAATATCCAATTTAAGAAATGCAGATTGTTACCATGAAGTAATTTTCTATACGCAAAGTGGTTTTTCTTCTGAAATGAAGACTAAACTATTTGATACTGGAAATATGGATATTGGAGTTAGTTTTATAAAGAAGGCAGGTTCTGAAAATTTCATAAAAAAAATAATTGGTCAGAAGGTTTCTGAATATGCAGATTTGTCAACACAAAGAGGTTGGATAGTAGCTGACGCCATTTTATTAGAAGCTCGTCTAAATAGTATTTTGACTGAACTGGCTAAAGCACTCCACCCAAGTTTTGGCGGATCAATGATGCGAATAGTAGAAAAGAATATCGATTTTGGTTTTAGATCAGATATTGTGGGAGGTTTGCTCAAAGATACGATTAAGCATTTAAGAACTACATCTGAATCAGAGGATGTAATTAATGAATTAGCTAGTTGCAAAACGGTATTTAATAAATTTAAAGATGAAATTATAGAGTTACGAAATACTATTGCACACCAAAGAGCATCTTCAACGTCTTTGGTAAAGTTAAAGATATTACAAAAGAAAAGTCCTTATTCAGATGATGATAAGTTTATTAGTTTTGATGATAATTTTTTAAGTAAAGTAAGAAGAAATTTTAATAAGCATGCTAGTAATATGGCGAAGATTGAGTTGGTTATTGAAAAATTAACTGTTCAATGAAAATAGGCTCAGCTATAGCAATTGCTCACTACAAACAACGGCCCCATTTGTAATAGATTTATTTGCTAAGTTAACTTAGTTTCTAGTCATGAAAAATAAATGTGTGAGTTGTGGGGGTGGGGAGTTGATTTATGGGGTTGAGTTGTTGGATACCGGTAAGGCATCTAGGAGGACGGCTACTTTGAGCTTAGCAAAGGATCCTGGGGCTACTTTTTTCACGGAGCCAAGTTATTCTGATGTGGATGTGTCGGTGTGTGCAGAGTGCGGATTTCTACATTTCTTTGCTAAGAACTTGAAAGAGCTGATTAGAGCGGCGGGTGTTAGGAATTCTAGATTAGATGGGGATGTCCCACAGATCGTTAAAACTCAGCTGTGGTTAATTGTGTGATTCTTATCATCTGGTGACTGTAGGGCAAGTATTAAGCTCCGCATTATCAGCTGGAGTGGAGTCCTCCGAGCGTAGCGAGGGGGACGCAGCGGAGGCTGATAATGCGGCCGCCAATGCCCCTAGATCCTTTGCGTGACGTATCTTGTTGAACCCGCTCTCTGCCCAAAGCATACCGCTAGCACTCCAGCGACTGACCATATCTCGTTTCAAACTCCACCGCTTGACGTTCCCGGTTGCTTCTCGCCAGTTTCTAAAGGAGTTTTCTATGCAGTTTGTGCTTAAAAATGTTACGTTGAGCGTGCTGGGAACATTCAGACTGTGAAAGGCGGTTAGATCTCCTTTCCTATCTTTAAGAGCTATTGCTGCGGCTCCATTTCGCTCACTCAGGAAGTCTAACAGATCATCGAAGGCTTCTTCACCTGCCTCACTTCCTTGGGCGTCTCTCAGCCGGCTGCAGTAGCTGTCAAACTCTGCCCGATCTCGTGTGCGTAGTTTGTCACGGGTGTGTCTCTGCATGTGGATTAAACATTCTTGCTGGATAGCTTCTGGCCAATGTTTGCTAACAGCTTTTCTGATCGCAAGGCTACCATCTCGGACGACTAGTAATCGCCGCGCTAGTGAAGAGCTAACCCCTCGTTTCTTGAGCCGATTTATCAGTTCACTCACGACAGTAGAATTTTCAGAACTTCCTTCTTCAAAGTCTAACATTATTTTATTTCCAGAGGAATCTATCCCCATAGCCACCAACACCCAGACTCCATCGGCAAGTCTGATACCATCGATCATAAGAGCCAAAAAATCATAATCTGTTAAAGACCTGATGCGCAATTCATTGAGCTGTTCACGGCTCTTTTCATACCACATTCTGCTGGCAGCACTTTTACTCAATGACTTGGAATTTACTCTAGCCGCTCCACGCTGGGATAAGCCTTGTTCCAAGTAGCCTACGACCTCGTTGAATAGATTACGTTGAGAGGATGCGGCTTTATAAACCTCTAATGATACTTCGCCACTATCATTCCTCACTCTAGGGCGTTTGACGGCTTCTTTTTCGCCATCTAGATAGACACTGCCTTGCTCACTACCAGCTCGCTTAAATTCGCTTTCTGAGGGCTTATATTTAGCGCCACAGAGCAAGTTAACTTCTTGCTCCATCGCATCGTAAAGGGCTAGTCTGACGCTTTGACGCAAGGTTTGTTGTAGTAATTCGACTGCTTCGCTATCTGAGGCTTGCGCCAGGACTTCTCTTAGGTTAATTTCATTCATGGTTGTTGGTTGGTTATGTTTTGTTTCAAAGCCATGCTAACGCATGGTAAAACAATTAGCCAACAGCCTATTTTAACGACTCAGGGGACACTTCCCAATTTCAGCGGCTTCACCGCCGGTTACGACAACGGCAACCGCATCTATACGTGGCAGACGCCTTTGGTTTCTGCATCCGCACTATTTTTTCATTTGTCAGTCTATATGAATTTAAAAATAGGCGAGTAAAGTCGGCTTCGATTGGGACGATGCAAAATCAATATTAGTGAAGGTGAAAGAAGAACTTGCGGAGGTGGAAGAGGCATTTGAAAACTACGAGCGAGGAGGCGAAGTCCCTGATGAACTGGAAGCCGAGATAGGGGATCTGCTCTTCGTGACAGTCAATGTAGCTCGCAAAATAGGACTCGATCCAGAAGTCGCAGTGGACAGAACAAACCATAAGTTTACTGACCGCTTCGGCAAGCTAGAAGCTCGCCTCAAAGCCAAAGGAGTATCTCTAACAGATGCAACCATGGAGCAAATGAATGCGGAGTGGGATAAGGCTAGAAATGAGGATCAAGGGAGGGTTTGATTCAGATTTATATCAACTATTAAAGGTAAGTTTTTTCCCACTTGGTGAGGGAGTTTAGGACTTTTTTAGTGAGCTTGGTGCGGCTGCCGGTGAGGAGTTCTTTTAGATGGGGTGGAACTTTATTGGACTTTTTTTGTGCAAATCCCCAGATGGTTAGTTCAGCGATGACTGGTAAGAGAGATTTTCCTTTTTCAGTGAGGTAGTAGAGTTTTCTGCGCTTTGACTCTGGGTGTGGGACGCTGTCTATCATCTGGCTAGAGGTAAGTTTTTCTAATCGGTTAGAGAGGATATTTGATGAGATGCCTTCCCACGCTTCTAACATTTCCTTATACTCGTGTCTCCCCATGAACATCAGATCGCGTATAATGAGTAAAGTCCAGTGGTCGCCAACGATGTCCAGCGCAGAGGCGAGAGGACAGGGTGAGCGGTCTTGATGTTGGTTTTTTGTGGACATGAAAAATAAGTAACATTTTTACTTGTGTTTTGCAAGTGAATCGATAATAATTGCATTATGCAAGTGAAATTAGAGACTCCAGGAGCAGGATTGCCTATACTCGAATCTACAGTTTTAAAATTCGGGTTTAGAGCGCTGACTAAATTTAAGAGTAGAGATTACTTCGCGTGTTTGTTTCAGGATGAAGCTGATAAAATAATGCAGCTTGTTAAGAGTGTTGAAGCTAAGCAGGGGAAGCAGATGACTCTCATCAAGCGCGTGAGGGGGATGGAGGATAGCTCTAGAAATTGGTCAGTGTATATGACGTTACAGCATTTGAATATGGTGAACCACGGTCTGAGTGAAGTGGTGAAAAAGCTTTGTTCAGATAGTGTGGCGGGTGGTGAAGAGAAGAGTTTGAGCGAGATAAAGATCGAGGATGTGAAGCCAGATCCCGAAGTTGGTGGTGAAGTGATTTCTGCTTTTGATAAGATTAATCAAATCACGATGAAGAAGGTGTCTCGCATAGAACAGCTGAACTCCAGCGAGAAACATAAGCATCCATGGTTTGGAATGTTAGATGGGTTTCAATGGTTTGCACTGTTGGGAATTCATATGGGGGTGCATCGAAAGCAGATAGAAAGAATCATTACGAACCTAAAAAACGATGAGTCAAAAAATGATAATATTAGCTAAATTTGAGATAAAAGAACCCGTGTTTGAAGGGCTGGTTTATTGGGGGGTGATCGGGATAGTGATTGTGGTGTTAGCGGTGGTGATGAGAAAGCTGCTGAGTGTTTTTCCTGATAAGAAATGGAATCTTTATACTGGGGTTTTGTTGTTACTCGCAGTGCCTGCCGTTCTTGCTAAATTAGGATGGTTGACGAATCAAGATGTGAGACCTTCGCCATTTATAATGATTCCAGTGACCATTATTGTGGCATCATTTGGGATCGCATTTTCTAGGTTTGGTAAACGATTGTCTATTGAGGTGAGCGTCTTTTTATTGGTGGCTATCCAGATGTTTCGTTTCCCGCTTGAGCTAGTGATGCATCAGGCATTTGAGCGTGGAATTATGCCTAAGATGCTATCATTTGAGGGGCTGAATTTTGACATCTTAACGGGTATCGGAGCATTGCTGATTGTGAGTATCTGGAAGTTGAGAGGGGCTGTTTCAGAGAAAATCATCTGGGTGTGGAATGTTTATGGTTTGGGATGTTTGTTCATGATTTTTTACATTGCCATAAGGAGCTCACCGATTCTTAGAGGTTGGGGAGATGAACCAGAAAATGTGAATACTTGGGTGCTTTTCTTTCCTTATATTTGGTTGCCTACTTTCCTAGTAGTAGCAGCCTTTTCAGGACATCTGATTCTTACTAGAAAGTTACTGAATAGAGATTAGATCTCTTTTGTGCCTTGAGAAGCTTAGAAATTTATTTAGAATGGAGTTCTTATGAATTTAAAACGAATAGTCGCTCTGCTGGTAATCACTCTCCAGGTGATTTCTGCTGCTCCACAAAAAATTATTTCTTATAACATCCGTTACGATAGTTCGGGTGATAAGGGAGTCCGAGACTGGGGCGAACGTTGCCCAAATGTGATCGAGTTTCTAAGTGAAAACAAAGCCACGATTATCGGCTTCCAAGAGGTGCTAGCGAATCAGTTAAATGACATGGCGAAAAAAATGCCGCAATACGCTTGGATTGGTGTTGGTAGATATGACGGGAAAACGAAGGGCGAGTATTCACCTATATTTTATGATAAATCGGTCTGGAAAGTAGATGAAAAGCAACACGGAACATTCTGGCTGTCAGATACACCTGAGGTGGCGGGAAGTAGGAGCTGGGGAAATGGGATTACGCGTATTTGCACTTGGGTGAGGTTGATAGATAATGATGGT
>CAKZMG010000033.1 GCA_937128235.1 uncultured Verrucomicrobiales bacterium | reverse complement strand
GTAACTCCACTGATCCAACTTCTCAACGCTGTGGGTGGTCAGGAAATTCCAGAAAAATCTATTTCCTGGATCAACAACCGTGCCCAGTCGATCAAGACCGATCTCTCTAGACTCTGGAGCCAAGCAGAAGGCATTATTTATCCGCTCAATGAAGAGAAGAAATCTATCCAAGAACTAGCATTCATCAGCTCAGGAAAGAAAGATGCAGATCCCTTTTCCGCTGTGGGAGATGCCGATGAGCTCATCAATAGAACGCATCAGTTCTACGTAGATGCACTCTCACAATTTGCGGTTTATGCAGAAGAAGTAGCAGAGGATCAGTAGAGTGCGCTTAATTCACCGTGACTTGCATTTCAGTTGCAGAGTAAGAATTTGCAAAAAGTAGCGCCCCCTCCCCGTCTTCTGACTTGAGATGATAGAGCCCATCATGCCATTGTTCCTCGGTATTAAACTTCAACCAATAGCTGTCTTGTTCCTTGTCATCTATTATTGCAACCGGAGACAATCGCGTCACTTCTGTTAGAGTCCATTGACCTAACTGATTTCCCTCTTGGTCAGAAATCTCAAACTTCTGATCAACTTTAACTTCGAACCAGTCACACAAGCGTCTATTTTCATTATCCATAGCTCCCAGATACCATCCTCTGAGTTATCAGAAAAGAAATAAATTTCTAGCTACATAAAACTCTCCACACCTTTCTGTACATAACTTTATACATGTATCTAAGCTTGTAAAAAGTTGTGCGACATATATTTATCTTGCTCGGTTTTACATTCATTGTAGTATGAAAAAATCTCTCCCTGATAAATTTATTTTAAATTCTACAATAACTATCATGGCTGACCCATACATTGGACAAGTAAAAATTTTCGCAGGTAACTTCGCACCTCGAGGATGGGCTTTATGTGAAGGACAACTTCTTGCTGTAAGCTCAAACAATGCGCTCTTCTCTATTCTAGGAACGATGTATGGAGGGGATGGAAGAACTACTTTTGCGCTTCCAGATCTCAGAGGTAGATGCGTAGTCGGCGGGGATGCTGGAGTCGGCAATAAGCAGGGATCTGAAACTCTGACACTCACTGCTGATCAGCTACCTTCACATTCGCACACAATAGGGCCTATCCATATGGATGTGGTTGCGGATGATGGACCTCATACTACGCCGGGCGGTCGGTTCTTAAGTAATACGGATCCTGAAACCTACACGGACACGACGAATAGCTCTATGCCATTAACGAACCCAGCCAACACACTTCCGGATGGTAGCTCTATTCCTATTCAACACCGGCAGCCTTATTTGGGCCTCAATTTCATTATTGCTTTATTTGGCACCTACCCATCAAGATAGTTAATTTCTACAAACTCAAATTACTCACACATTATGTCACAACCATTTTTAGCAGAAGTCTCAGTATTCGCAGGAAATTTCGCGCCTCGGGGCTGGGCGTTTTGTGATGGTCAGCTTCTACCCATCGCACAGAACACCGCACTTTTTTCTCTCTTAGGAACCACCTATGGAGGAGACGGCAGAACTACCTTCGCTTTACCAGATCTGCGAGGTCGTAGCCCCATTGGCACAGGCAGTGGACCCGGGATGTCAAACGTGCGGCTTGGTGAGAAAGCTGGAGTATCACAATACACGATCAGCCATTTAAATTTACCAGCGCATACTCACACTATTGGTCCCATGAGCCTACCAGTCTCTACTGATGAGGCGGATGCTCAGGACGTAGAAGACAACTACTTAGCAGCGACTAGTCACAATCATTATCATAACGCGACTGACTCTGGAATATCGATCACCCCCCCAAATACAGGAGTGACTGGAAGCGCTTCTCCCACAGCTCTCAGCACTTACCAGCCCTCACAAGCAGTCTATCATATCATAGCAATGCAAGGAGTTTACCCATCTAGATCCTGATACCTACTCACCTCTACTTAACTTCAATCTACTCACATTATGGCTAATACATTTTTAGGAGACATCCAGACATTTGCAGGAAATTATGCACCGCGGGGATTTGCGGAGTGCAATGGTCAGCTTCTTCCTATTTCACAGAATCAAGCTCTCTTTTCTATTTTAGGAACCACTTTTGGAGGTGATGGCAGAACTACCTTTGGCTTACCAAACTTCAATGGTCGCACCCCTATCCATCCAGGAAATGGTCCTGGAATTAGCCCTATACAGTTGGGACAAAACATTGGTACAGATTTCCACACTCTTACTCCTGCGCATATTCCTCAGCACTCACACGCTATTGGAGATGTGACACTGCCCACTTCAAATGTAGCTGCTACACAGACTAGCCCTACTGGAAATTACCCGGCACAGCCAGAAGAGTTTGCTTATGGAGATGCCGTGGATGCAAAAGCAAGCATAACCGCTCCCACAGAGACAGGCACCACAGGATCAGCTCAATCTGTAGATAACAGGAAACCAAGTCTGGAGCTTACAGTTATCATCGCACTAGTAGGCACATTCCCATCCAGAAATTAATAGTTTACCCAATGATTAAGCTGAGAACACAAACCCACAGCGATCAAACTTTCCTTTTTAAATTATTCACCGAAACCCGCACTAAGAAACTCCAACTCAAAACACTGCCAGATGAGATAGCTAGCACAATCATCAAACAACAATTTCATGCCCAAACTACTGGCTACCAAACTGATTATCCTGATGCCGAGTTTCTCATCGTTGAGCTAGGTGATCAACCAATAGGAAGATTAGTTATTTTAGAAAGACCAGAAACATCACACATCATCGACATCGCCATTTCTGAAGAGAAACAAGGACAAGCGATAGGCTCAAATCTGATCAAATCAATCATCGAAAAATCCACTAAAGAACAAAAGACAGTCACTCTCAATGTAGATGAACTCACAGGACCCGTGGCTCTTTACGAGAGATTAGGATTCAAGAAAATGGGCATCACCGCGGGATCTATCAATATGCAACACAGTGTCTCTAACAGATCACATCAAGAAATAATCTAACACCACAGCCAAGCCATTATGAACTATTCAAGACGCCAATTTCAACTAGTAACGCTAACTGCGGCAGTGAGCACTGCACTGACTGCTGTGAGCTCTGGATCAACTCAAGAAAAAGAAGCTGAAGAACTTAGACGTGGTTCTGTACTACGCGGACTCCACAGCGGAATCAACTTTAAGGGGGCAGTGAGAGAGGTGCTAACGATGTTAAACACTTACAGTATGGAGCAAACTCTTCTGGGTGGCTGTGTCTTAAGCTTAGCTGCGGATCATGACTCTGATACGGTTCATATTCTAGTCATGGCAAATCCACTGAAAGTGGCAAAGGCTCTTCCTAATTTGGAGCTTGGAGAAATGCATACTGTCAACGGAAACTCTATTGCTTTCTCTTACAATGGACAGCAATTTTTTATTGAGCACCTCAGCAAAGAACTCTACCAGAAAAGGCTTAGAAATTTAACTCCTGGCTCTAAGGATAATGATTTCTACATTGAGTTTGCCCACCAGCTCATCACTTACAACGTTCAGTCTCGACGTCATCAAGACCCGAAAAATGCTATTGGTCGCTCATCTAAAATTGAGCTTAAGAGAGTTAGTAGTGCTGAAGATTCAGCTAGTGTAGTTAAAACATTGGTGGAATCAAAACGCCACGGCCTTGCTTTACCAAAAGAGGAACAGCGCACTATCGACAATACGCTTCAGCGTGGTCTGCGAAATTCAGAAAGCTCCATAGCGGCTACGGCTACTTTCCTCAGCCAGCTCACTCTCTACACTCAGTATAATGAGGAACGAACTACTCGTCGTCTGCTAGATACACAATTAGCTAAAGACACTCTAGGCGAGGTTCTGGGATGCGATACAAACAAGCTTAGCAAAACTTTTCACAGCATTAGAAGAAGAGCACCCAGGGATACTCCTGACAGTGAACTATGGCTGAGTGCTATTCAGTGCTTAGAACAAACTGGAGACAGTCAGTGCCACGAGACGCTCTCACTTTTAACGAGGCGCCAGACAGGACATCAGATACTCAGTAACATGAAAGGCAGCATAAATAGCACTAAACTTCTAAAAGGAAAGAACATCAAACGCTTCTCTATCAAACAGAAAAGAAGACGTCACAAATAATTATTCATTAACTCTAATAACTCACACACAACAAACAACAACATGTTCACTAAACACTTGATTCTCAGTATCGGCTGCATCGCCACAACTTGTAGCTTAACCACGTATTCTCGCGCAGCCACAATGTTAGACGTGGGCGATATTACCATAGTAGGCCTCAGCACTGACGGAACTGATCAATTCGCCTTCGTAACATGGGTCACTTTAGACGCTTCTACAGACGTCCAGTTTACAGACTATGGCTGGAGCCCTAATGATAACAGCTTCACTACTGGTTCCAGCTCAGATGACTCTCTTACTTGGTCAACCAATGGCTCTAGCGTAGATGCTGGCACATTAGTTGTCATCACAGCAAACGGCACTTCAAGTTCTGTTACTAATGGTGTGGGAGCAGTCACAGCGGGCGGGCTAGGCTCATTTTCATCCTCAGGGGAATCCCTATTTGCTTACACAGGACCGGAAGCAAGCCCTAGTTTTATCTTTGGGCTCTACACACACCAATCCACATGGGATGCACCAGGAAACGTCACGATTACTGACCCAACCGACTCCAGCTTACCAAGTAACCCTGGGAACGATCTTGGTGTGCCAGGCGGAAACTTAATCCCTGTAATGGGAACTAATCCGAATGACAATGGTCTCTGGGATTCAGATAAAGATGGTGCCTTTGCCAGTCTAGCGGATGCAAAAGCCCATGCCTTAAACCCAGCTAACTGGGTGATTGAGAATGAGGATGATGGAAGTGGAGCATTCTCAGATAATCTTTTAACAGATCTCAATGTAGCTGCGGGAGGTCAATTCAATCTAGTTCCTGAGCCATCAACCACCCTATCATTCGTATTCGGAATAGGTGCTCTATGTTTCTCAAGAAGAAGAAAGTAGGTGCTTATCCTGATACTTAAAGGAGCCATTTGCATTCACTACAAATAGTTTTTTTGTATACCGAGCGTAAAAAAAGCGACAACCGTTTTCACGGTGTCGCTTAACTTTTAAAACGTTGATTTAAGTAGGACTATGCCTTCTTAACGTTAGAGATGTGGATCGGTCCATCGAGTTCTTCGATGCCACCTTCTTGGTTCTCTTGTGTTGGGCGCACTGCCTTTTTGATCTTACGGACACCTTCGACTACTACTTGCTGCTTCGCTGCGTTTACAGAGAGAACTTTGCCAGATTTGCCTTTGTGGTTACCTGCGATCACTACGACGTTGTCGTCTTTTTTAACGTGAGTCTTCATGATGATAATTTTCTGTTAGATTAGAGCACCTCAGGAGCTAGTGATACGATCTTCATGAACTTCTTCTCGCGGAGTTCACGAGCAACTGGTCCGAAGATACGTGTGCCTTTAGGGTTGTTGTCCTTGTCGATAATAACGATGGCGTTGTTATCGAAACGAAGGATAGAACCGTCTTGGCGGCGGATAGGTGCAGCGGTTCTTACGACTACTGCCTTGATTACTGTGCCTTTTTTAACAGATGAAGTAGGGATAGCCTCACGCACGTGTGCGGTGATAACGTCTCCTACATTTGCTATTTTGGAACGCGTTCCTAGGACACCGATCATTTTTGCTGAGCGAGCACCGGTGTTATCGGCAATCGCTATGCTTGTTTCCATTTGTAACATTGTATTAAATAGTTAGTGATTTTTGATTAGTGAGTAAGGATCTCAGAGAGAACCCAGCACTTCTTTTTAGAAATTGGCTTAGTCTCAGTGATGCGGACTTTGTCGCCTACTGCTGCCTTACCTTCTTCATCGTGTGCGTAGAATTTCTTGGAACGCTTAACGATCTTCTTGAAGCGTGGGTGTGGCACGCGGGCTACGTATTCTACCACGATGGTCTTGTCCATGGATGTTGAGACTACGTTTCCTACCCGTGTCTTACGTAAATGTGTATTTTCGCTCATAGTATGATTTGGTTTCTATGTTGTTATTTAGCAGACTCGTTATTTAGCGCGGTAAAACGTGTGTTTACTTGAGCTATTTCACGGCGGACTGCCTTGATGCGGGCGGTGTTCTCTAGCTGGCCAGTGGCTGCTTGGAGACGGAGATTGAGACCTTCTTGCTTGAGGTCGCGGAGCTTGTTAGAGAGTTCGTCTGTTGAGAGCTCGCTTAGTTCTTTGAATTTTGCCATAATAGTGATTGTTTCTATTGTTTGGATTGAATTTTAGCTTACTTCGCTAGCTTGTTACGCTCTACGAATCTGGTGCGGAATCCGAGCTTGTTTGATGCGAGGCGGAGTGCTTCTTTTGCTGATGACTCAGGGACACCTGCTACTTCGAAGATCATTGTGCCTGGCTTGATCACTGCTACCCAGCGGTCAACAGCACCTTTACCTTTACCCATACGAGTTTCTGGTGGACGGCCTGTTACTGATTTGTGTGGGAATACTCTGATCCAGACTTTTCCTTTACGTTTGAGGAAGCGGTTGATTGAGATACGGCATGCTTCGATCTGGCGGTTACTCATCCATGAGCGGCCGAGTGACTGGAGACCGTAGTCTCCGAAGCTTACGTCTGTTCCACGCTGCGCATTTCCTCCGCGATTTCCTCGCTGAGACTTGCGGAACTTGGTGCGTTTTGGCATTAAAGGCATATTCTTATTTCTTTCTAAATTTAATGGTTATTTGATTCTGGCCTGAAGATTATGATTGGCGCTCTGGGCGTCCTCCACGGTCACCGCGCTCGTTGCGTCCACCTCCACGGCGACCTCCACGGCCTCCACGGTTGTTTCCGCCACCTGCACCTGGCTTTTCTTCTTTCTTGTTGATCCATACTTTGACACCGATGATGCCGTATGTTGTAGCTGCTTCTGCGAATCCGTAGTCGATAGGCACACGTAGAGTCTGGAGAGGCACTTTGCCTTCACGATACCACTCTGCACGAGCGATGTCTGCACCACCGAGGCGTCCAGAACAACGAACGCGGATGCCGTCTGCACCGAACTCCATGGTGGTCTGAAGAGCACGCTTCATAGCGCGGCGGAATGCGATACGGCGCTCTAGCTGAACGGCGATGTTTTCTGCAACGAGCTGAGCATCTAGCTCTGGCTTGCGGATTTCTAGGATGTCGATCTTGACTGAGCATCCACCACATAGCTTGGAGATGTCATTAGTCATTTTCTCGATCTCAGATCCCTTGCGTCCGATGACTAGTCCTGGACGTGAGGTGTGAAGAGTTACTCTGACGCTATTCCATGCACGCTCGATTGTGACGCGTGATAGTGCTGCGAACTGAAGACGACCTTTGATGTATTTACGAATCTTTAGGTCTTCGTGTAGTTTTTCTGCGTAGTCGTTTCCTGTGGCGTACCACTTTGAGCGCCAGTCTTTGCTGAGTGCGAGTCGGAATCCGATTGGATTTACTTTTTGTCCCATAATTTTGTGTTGTTTGTATTAGTTGTATTATGCCTCGACTGGCTTAGGAGCGAGGGTGATGTAGATGTGGCTGGTGCGCTTGAGGATACCGCCTGCAGATCCACGTGCACGCGGCTTGAAGCGTTTGAATGTAGGTCCTACTCCCACTACTGCTTCTTTGACGATGAGGTCATCGGCATCGAGGTCGTGGTTATTTTCTGCGTTTGCTACGGCACTTTTGAGTGTCTTGCCGATGAGAAATGCTGATTTCTTCGGAGTGAAGTTCAGCGTGTCTAGGGCAGCTTCTACTGGTAGGCCTTGGATAGCACGAGCTACGTCACGAGCTTTTTTAGCGGAGACGCGAGCGAATTTATA
>CAKZMG010000032.1 GCA_937128235.1 uncultured Verrucomicrobiales bacterium | reverse complement strand
GTGGCTACGGATTTGTTAGCGCGTGGGGTGGACATCAGTGCACTGCCTTGTGTGATCAACTATGAGCTACCGAGGTCTCCTAAGGATTATATTCACAGGATCGGGCGGACTGGCAGAGCAGAAACCCCCGGCCAAGCCATCTCACTAATCTCCCCAGACGAGCGCCACCACTTCAAAGTCATTCAAAAGAAAATGGGAAAATGGCTTACACTCGAACATAGTGAGGGAATTGAGTTTTAGGTGGTTAGATGCTTGGGTTGTGGGACAGGTCTCATGAGTCCTATAAGTCCTATCTCTAGTGATTTGCTTGAATCCTGGTTTCACCTTTTTCCTTTCCCCTTTCTACTTCTTTTTCTTGCCCGCAGGCAAAATCCACTCTTAACTCTCGGCAGATCAAATTATCTAAAATTTAATAACTAACTACATATATGAAAATCGTTGTCGCATACTCTGGGGGGCTTGATACTTCCGTTCTTTTAAAATGGCTGAAAGATAAATATAATGCTGAAATCATCGCTTACTGTGCAGATGTAGGGCAGGCTGAAGAACTCGATGGACTAGAGGCTAAGGCTCTGGCTACGGGTGCCTCTAAGTGCTATATCGGTGACCTGAAGGAAGAGTTCGCGAGTGACTTTATTTTCCCGATGTTTCAGGGCAATGCTCTGTATGAAGGGCGTTATCTTCTGGGCACTTCTATCGCACGTCCGTGTATTTCTAAGGGCATGGTGGATGTGGCTATTGCTGAGGGTGCAGATGCCATCGCGCATGGTGCTACTGGCAAGGGAAATGATCAGGTGAGATTCGAGCTTTCGGTCGCTGCACTGGCGCCTAACATCAAATGCATCGCACCCTGGCGTGATGATGAGTTCCGCGCGCAGTTCCCAGGCAGAGCGGAAATGATCGAGTATGCTGAGGCGAATGACATTCCGGTAAAAGCATCAATGAAGAAACCCTATTCTATGGACAGAAACTTGCTTCACATTTCGTTTGAGGCGGGTGCGATGGAAGATGTCTGGCATGATGCTACTGGCGAGTCTGACAAGGACATGTATGTGCTTTCTGTATCTCCGGAAGATGCTCCAGACGCGGCTCAGTATGTACAGTTTCTTTTTGAAAAAGGTGATGTAGTGGGTCTCCAGACTGAAGGACTAGCCGAACTCATCACTGAACTCGGAGATGTGAAGGCTACTGGTGAGCAAGATGGCTACACGCTTCTGAACCCATACGGGGTGATGCGTGTGCTAAATGCGCTCGGTGGTAAGCATGGAATAGGCAGAGTGGATCTGGTGGAGAACCGCTTCGTGGGCATGAAGTCTCGCGGTGTGTATGAGACCCCGGGCGGCACTGTTCTTCTCGCTGCGCACCAGGACCTAGAGACTCTAACAATCGACCGTGAAGCGCAGGCTCTGCGTGACTCACTGATCCCTAAATACGCTCAGCTTATTTACAATGGTTTCTGGTTCGCACCTGAGCGCGAGGCTCTACAGGCACTCATCACTAGCACCCAGCAGACGGTGACTGGTGAGGTGAGACTGAAGCTCTATAAAGGCAACTGTCTCCAAGCTGGACGCCGCTCGCCATTCTCACTCTACGATGAAGATGTGGCTTCTATGGAGGGGGCTGAGGATGGAAAAGAAGAGGCGTATAACCAGAATGACGCCTCTGGATTCATCGCTCTCAATGCTCTCCGTCTGAAGGCGAATGCTAAACAGAAGGCGCAACTTCAATCACTCTAACATTTTTAAGATATAGGTTTGATCAGAAAATTTTTCATCACTATTGCCATCTTCACCATGTTGCCATTTGCGATGTGGTGGGTGCGGCATAATGAAAAGATTGCGCTCAGAATGGGTCGCAAACTTAGTGATGAGGAGCTGATCTGGGCTGAGCAGATAGGCATTGCTCATCCTGAAAAAGTGCGGATTCTTAATGTAGCGAGAATCCCCAAGCCTGTTCCAAATCTTATCGAAAAAATTGTCAATCTAATTGGTTTCAAGACGGTAACTCCCGCTGGAATGTGCATGCGCTATGGTATCTATATAAAAGAGAAATATGCTAAAGAAAAATCACTCCTCGCCCATGAGCTAGTGCACACTCAGCAGTTCGAGAGACTGGGTGGACTGTGGCATTTTCTGAAGATCTATCTCAAGGAAACTATGATCCTAGGCTATGCAAACTCCCCTCTCGAAATAGAAGCAAACGACACAGCGGAGACCATCCTGGCCTAGCAAACTTTCTCCTTATTCCTTTCACCTTTATACTATCCTTCATCGTGTCCGTATCAATTGCCAGCGCCTCTGAGCTATGCGTTTCTTATTCTTCTCAAGTTGTTCTCGATGGAGCCACGCTCGCGATTCATGAGAATGAGCGCACGGGTTTAGTGGGGCGTAATGGCTGTGGGAAATCTACATTTCTAAAAATAATCGCGCAAGTGGAACAGCCTGATTCTGGTGAATACTCAGTGAAGCGTGGACTGCGTGTGGGGTATCTGCCGCAAGATTTCGAGCTGGATGAAAACTCTACGGTCATGGACTCTGTGCTGACTGGCGCGCAGGATGTGATGGATATGATCACAGAGTATGAGAACACCCCTGCTGACTCTAACAAGGGTGCGGAACTGATGGATGAAATCAGTCATCTCGATGGCTGGAACTTAGAGTCACGCGCTCAGTCACTGCTTACTAATTTACATGCGCCTGATCCGGATCGGATAATTTCTACTCTATCTGGTGGTGAGAAACGCCGCGTGGCTCTGTGCCGCGCGCTGCTGGGGCAGCCTGAATTATTGATTCTAGATGAGCCTACGAACCATCTTGATACGGGATCGATTGAGTGGCTGGAGGTGTTTTTATCTCGTTATAATGGCTCGTGTCTATTCGTGACACATGATCGCTATTTCTTAGATAGGATCGCGAATAGGATCGTGGAAATTTCTGGAGGTAAGTGTGTGTCCTACGAGGGAAATTACACGGACTACATGCTGACGCGTGCGGAGCGGATGCAACAAGAGGCGGTGAATGAGCACAAGCGCCAGCGGTTCCTCAAGAAGGAACTGGAGTGGGTGCGCAGGAGACCATCTGCTCGGCGGACCAAGTCTCGCGACAGGATGGATAAGTATTTTGAGATCGCTGATCAGGAGGCTCCGGAGCAGGAGCTGGACATTGATCTGATCATCCCACCCGCACCTAAGCTCTCTAACAGAGTGGTAGAGTGTGAGAATATTTCCTACACGATTGGAGATAGGACGCTGTTCAAGAACTTGGATTTCAAGCTTGAGGGTGGCGAGAGGATTGGAGTGGTTGGTAAGAACGGGATGGGAAAATCTACTTTGCTGAAAACGATTCTTGGCGAGTTACAGCCTGCTACAGGTAAGGTTTTGATCGGTGCGCGTGCGGATATAAATTTTGTCGATCAGGGCAGGCTGATTTTAGATGACCAGAAGTCAATTTTCGAGGAAGTGGGCGAAGGCTCTGAGCATGTGAAGCTGGGTGATGAGACGCTGGGGCTGAGGCAGTATTTGAAACGGTTTTTGTTTGATGATGATCGGATCAATACGAAGATCGAGCTACTCTCTGGCGGTGAGTGCTCGCGGGTTTTGCTGGCTAAGATTTTGAAGCGTGGTGGGAATGTGCTGGTTCTTGATGAGCCTACTAATGATCTAGATCTGAATACGCTACGTTTGTTAGAGGAAGCCTTGGTTAATTTTGCTGGATCGGTATTGGTGGTTTCTCACGACCGGTATTTTTTGAATCGGGTTTGCACCGGGATTCTAGCGTTTGAGGATAATGGCGATCTGCATTTCCAACCTGGATCGTATGATTACTATCTGGAGAAAAAGGCTGAGCGGGATAAGCAGCATGCTCTAACAGAAGCGAAATTTAAGACGGTGAAAACCGAGCCTGTGAAGGAAGTGAAGAAGACTGGCAGAAAATTAAAATGGAAGGAAGAACGTGAGCTTGAGACGATAGAAGAAGAAATCCTAGCGGCAGAAGAAGATGTAGCGACAAAGGAGGCTGTGCTAACACATCCTAATTTTTATAACGAACATCCTAATGACTGGCAACAATTTGAAGATCAGCTAAACGAGGCAAAGGAGAAAGTTGCAGGGCTTTATAACCGCTGGGAGGAGCTAGAGAAGATTAAGACGGAGGCTGGGTAATACCTCTCTGTTAAACTAAAATAGCCACCCGCCTTTTCAGGAGGATGGCTATGTGAAGATTTTATTTTTATCCTTCTAAATTAGTAAGGTAATGCTCTGCTTCTAGTGCGGCGGCACAGCCTTGACCAGCGGCTGTGATGCCCTGCCTGTAAACTGTGTCTGCCACATCACCAGCAGCATAGATGCCTGGTGTCTTAGTAGCAGTCTTACCTGGGATCTGTAAAATGTATCCTGAGTCATCCAGATCTACGAGTTCCTTATTTACGAAATCTGTGTTTGGCGTGTGACCTATCGCCATGAAGACTCCCTCTAGCTCTAGCTCTGACTCTGAGCCATCAACTGTGTTCTTGAGTTTCACTGCACGGATGCGCTTGTTGTCATCGAGTAAATAATCCGTAACGCCTGAGTTCCAGACTGGTTCAATTTTCTCATTAGCGAGAGCGCGAGCAGCCATGATCTTAGAGGCACGGAGTTCATCTCGGCGATGAATGAGATACACTTTACTAGCAAACTTGGTGAGGAATGTGGCCTCCTCAGCAGCAGAGTCTCCCCCACCGATAACACAGACTGGCACGTCTCTGTAGAAAGCTCCATCACAAGTAGCGCAGGCTGTGAGACCAGCACCAGATTTCACGAGTTCTTCTTCTCCGGGGAGTCCCAGATACCTTGCAGATGCTCCAGATGCTATGATGACTGTCTTGGTTTGATAGGTTTTCACATCGTCAGTTGAGAAGACATTATGCGCATGCACAGTGAATGATTTATCCTCATTCTGCTCAATGTTTGTGACAGCAATTCCATTTTCCACTCTAGCACCGAAGCGCTCAGCTTGTTGTTGCATCTTCTGCATCAGTTCTGGTCCCATGATTCCGTCTGGGAAACCTGGGAAGTTCTCCACATCAGTAGTGGTAGTGAGCTGCCCACCAGGCTGTGAGCCAGTGAGAATAAGCGGGGTGAGATCTGCACGTGCAGAATAGATAGCGGCGGTGTAACCGGCAGGGCCAGTTCCAATAATAATTACGTTTTCCATATTGTTATGAGATGATTCTCTGAGATTTATTTCAAGAAATGCTGTTTTATTTTAAACTGTCATCACTTCTTTTTCTTTAGATGCAGATTCTTCATCCACTTTCTTACCAAATCTGTCTGTGACCTCTTGTACCTCAGCCTCGAAATCATGCATTGAGTCTTCTGTCAGCACATTATCGCTCTTCATCTTTTTGGCAGCATCCATGCCGTCTTTTCTACAACTACGGATGCGCACCTTGATGTCTTCACTGATGCTTCTAACACGCTTGACCATTTCTTGACGGCGTTCTTCATTGAGCTCCGGGATAGGCAATCTAAGTAGCTTACCTTCGTTGACTGGATTAAATCCTAACTGAGCCTCACGGATGCCACGATCAATATCATCCGCTGTACTAGGGTCGTGCGGCTGAATGACTATTTGCCTTGGCTCGGGAGTGGTAATCACTGCGAGGTCACGGAGCTTCATCCTAGTTCCGTAGGCTTTCACATCGACCATGACGTTCTCAACGAGTGATGGTGATGCCTTCCCCGTGCGGACAGATGAGAATTCTTTATTCATGTGTTCGATGGCAGATTCCATTGCCATTTCCATTTCTGCGATAGCTTCTTTTGGTTCCATAATACTTTTTGTTAGATGTTTTTGTTAGATTAAAAATTTAGTTAGATACGATGGTGCCAATTTTCTCACCGAGGATAGCTTTGGTGATATTCCCAGGGACGTTGAGATCGAATACCATGATCGGGATACTGTTGTCCATGCAGAGTGAAAATGCAGTGGAGTCCATCACTCCGAGTTGGTTATTAATACAGGTCTCGAAATCTACTGTCTCGTAGCGTGTGGCTGTAGCATCTTTCTTAGGGTCTGCTGTGTAAACACCATCCACCATGGTTGCTTTGAGGATGGCATTTGCTGACATTTCGCTCGCTCTGAGAGCGGCTGTGGTATCGGTAGAGAAAAATGGGCTACCTGTTCCAGCTGCGAAGATGACCACGTATTTCTGACCTAGCTGACGTCTTGCCTTACGGCGGATGAATGGCTCGGCGACGTTTTTCATTTCAATCGCGGACTGAACGATGCATGGCACGCCTTCTGCTTCTATTGCAGATTGAACGGCAAGTGCATTCATCACTGTTGCCATCATTCCCACGTAGTCCGCTGTGGCTCTGTCCATGCCGCGGGCAGATGCACTGGCTCCACGCCAGAAATTTCCGCCACCCACAACGATGGCTATTTCTATATCTTCCTTGTGAGCCGCTGATATCTCCTTAGCGATGCGCTCAACGATCTCTGGTGAGATATTATCCTGGCTGCCCACCTCACGCAAAGCTTCACCGCTAAGCTTGAGAACTACTCGTTTAAATGTTTTTTCTGTATCGCTCATACCGTCTGAGTTATGGAAACATTTCAGTAGCTGAATTGTGAAGACAATTCGCACGTCTGGCGAAAATATTTGGTCTTTAGGGAGCTTCTGGCAACCTGCTTTATGGCAGATACACAGGAAAAATTTTCATTTACAAGGCGGAAAAAGACCCGCTATCCAAAGATAATGGTTCTTTTTCTAACGAAGAAAATGGAACTTTTAACAAGTAGATGGCATAAATGAGGTTGCCAGAAGTTCCCTCTAATCAAAAAAATGATGGAACGCTTCGATCACTCCTAGACTTGCTCGCTCGCTACAAACATATCCCCCCTGCTCACGGACGTGCTGTTTCACCTCCTCATCAGCATTCGCCGGACAGGCGATCATGTCTGCGTATTCTCTACGTAGCATATCGATATCATTGTGCCCATCACCGATGGCAAACACCTGTTTCGCTTCAACACCACACAATCTCGCTATCTCAGCGAGTGAAGTTCCCTTGTGGTAATCTTTATGACTGAATCTAAGATAAATGGTATTTCTGAGGTAGCCTAGATTCTTATAATCACTCACCTTAGCATCGATGAACTCTACAATTTCTGCCATTTCCTGCTCAGAAGTAGCCACTATCCCAGCGGGGTCTCCCTCTTCGGTGATCCATTTTGCACGCGTCTCATTCTCCACATGCTGCTGGACTAGCTTGAGAAATTTTCTCGCATTGCGATACACCTTTTTATGATCTTTCTCTGAGCGTTTATTCCAATCCACGACAGGTCTCCATCGGTTCAACGCTCCGGGAGTGTAGAGTTCTCGCTCACGTGCGATGAGGAAGTCTGGCAAGAATGGAAATTGCCCCTCCATAAATCCTGAGAGCATCTGCATCTGAGAACGTCCAGTATTCACCCCCCACACCCAACCCGCTTCACGAAACTGCTTGATGAGTTCGAAAAATCTAGGATCTAGCTGCGGATCTGAATCTGGGCAGACGAGCGTCCCATCGAAGTCAAACGACAACACACCCGTGGTTTTTTCAGGCATTGGGAGTGGCTGGAGAAGCGGCATAGATTTAAATGATAATTAATATAAACCGATCAACTTACCACTGACCCATTTCTTTCAGAGCGGCTAATCTGTTAGAGAGATCATCCTTGTTTATCTCTTGGAGCTTGAGTGTGGAAAATGCCTCACAGGTAAAACTAGCGGCGACTGAACCACGAGCCATCGCTTGGCTGATATTTTCAAAGGTGAACTTATCTGTATCCAAGCTATCCAAGTAGCCAGCCATCCCTCCAAGAAATGAATCCCCCGCTCCTGTTGGGTCTGCTACCTCTCTGAGCGGCCACGCATGGAGTCGGAAAATTCTTCCTTCTGGTCCAAATAAAACTGCCCCAAACTCGCCAAGCTTAATAATTACATGTCTAGGTCCCTTTTCTAACAATTTCTCGCCAGCAAGGATAAGATTAGATGTTCTGGCAAACTCTCTCGCTTCGGATTCATTCAGAACTAACATGTCGATTTTCGTCAGAACTTCATTTAATTGCTCATTGGCAATAGTGATCCACAGATCCATCGTATCTGCGATGACATATCTATTTTCTGCCTCACACTGGCTTAGCAACTGCAGCTGATTCTCAGGTGACATATTCGCTAAGACCACGATGTCCGCAGCAGAAATCGAGGGTGGAACTTTCACCTCCCAGCCTTCTAAGACATTGAGAGCCACTTCATGAGTCTCGCGGTCATTCATGTTTTCCATGTATTCACCTGTCCAGGTAAATGACTCAGATTCACTTCTCTCTACACCTGCTAGATCCACACCATGGCTCTCTAACATATCTAAATGCTCCTTAGGATAATCATGACCAACAATACCGACAAGGTGAACCTGCTCAGTATAATAGGTAGCCGCTAATGAAGCATAAGAGGCTGAACCTCCAAGCAAGTTTTTAGCTTCAGCTGTAGGAGTTTTTACGTTATCGATTGCGATGGTTCCACCAATGATGACTGACATGATATATTTTCTAAGTTTTAGTGATAAATTGTTTTGCTTGAGCAGTAGCTTCTTCTACTGACTCAGCATTTAGCAGATCAGAAACGATGACTATTCTTCTCGCTCCCGCTTGCGTCACAGTCCCTATATTCTTTCTGGTAATTCCGCCAATACAAAAAACAGGAATTTGCTGACCTACTTCATTCTGAACTAATGCTACATTTTCCATCCCTATTCCTGGTCTACCTTTCTTGGTAGGTGTGGGAAATAGTGGTCCAAAGCCAATGTAGTCGAACCCATCTAACAATGCCTGCCTCGCCTGAGCTACTGAGTGCGTAGATCTACCTACCAGCATTTCCTTGCCAACTATTTTTCTCACATCGGAGAGTGAGCCATCATCTTGCCCAATATGTACTCCATCTGCACCCACTCTCGCCGCTATTTCAGGGAAATCATTTACGATGAATGGCACTCCCGCTGCACGGCAGAGAGGAAGTAACTCACGCGCCATAGATTCTATTTCTACCTCATCACAAGATTTTGCGCGGAGCTGGATAATATCGGCACCGCCAGCGATCAATGACTCAGCTACTACTCTAATTTCAGTTTGCTGCACATACCCTCTATCCACTATGCCGTATAGCAATGCATTCTTAAGCTCATCCTTCATGTCTATGGCTTGAACAATTTTCGCGGAACAGACGAGTTAATTCTTCATTTTCAAGTAAATCATGAACTCTAATATTATCTAAATTTACTTGCCAATCCGCCAGTTCAAGGATATTCCGCCACCACAATTATGGAAGATTCACCAACACCAATCGCTGAACTAGATCAGGGACCATCAAAATTTGAAGAATTTCTGGAGAAAAACCAAAAGAAACTCATCATTCTTGCCTTGCTCGTGCTAATCGGAGTCATCGCCTACGTATTCTACACGGGGCTAGAAAAGAAGAAAGCCAATGAAGCAGGCGCGGCATTTATGGAAGCTACGGATGAAGACTCACTAAATAAAGTAATCACTGACCACTCCAGCAGCCCTACAGCAGGAACAGCCGCTATGGCAATCGCTCAATTCAGAACTACTGATGATGACAGAACTGCTGCGCTCAATCACTACTTAGATAACTACCCAGACCACGCGGGTGTTCCTGCCAAGCTTCTTGAGCTAGCACTGATCCAGATGAATGCAGGTAAAAATGGTGACGCTGAAAACACTCTCAACAAGCTTATTTCTAATGACAAATCTGCCTATCTCGCACCAAGAGCAAAGATTGCTTTGGCTGACATTGCCGCTTCTAACAATGAACTCGAAAAGGCAGAAAAGATCTACACCGAAGTCGAGGCTAGCCAGACACATTTCTCTCAAGTAGCTGCTGAGAGGCTTCTCTACTTGAAGGCTCAAGAGCCTGTACTTGTTAAGAAAAAGCCCGTTGTACCAGCTCCAGCATCTGATCCTAATCTCACTCCTACTCCAGGAGAAGGAGCCACACCACCAGTATCACCTGAACCTAAATTAGAGCTTGGCCCTGCTGCCATTCCTCCCGTTTCCCCTGCTCCAAACACAGCACCAACACCTGCACCTTTACCTGCACCAGATACTGAAGATAATCCTGAATAAGATTGCCTTAGTTCGGGACCATTTAAACTACGCAAAACTTAAATAATTTTTTTTAAGAAAGTTGTTCACAAGTCCCTCCGTATATAGTAACTACTAGTTATGGGACAGCGCATGCAGTCAAATTCTAGTCCTCATATCTAGGTAATTTATTACCAATAATCGTATCAATAAATCAAATAATCTAAAGACAACATAATTAACTAATCCAAACCTCTAACCGATCAAAACAGTGTCAGTATTCAAAAAATATATCAGCAATAACGAAGAAGATAACGCATCAGCTTCATCCGCATCTAGTTCACAGGAATCTACTCAGAAATCTGAGGCTGCTCAGCCAGCAGCTCAGCAGTCACAGGCAGCTCCTGCCCCAGCTCAAGGTAAGCCAGCAGCTCCTACTTCTACAGTAGCGGCAACGAATGGCAGAAACGTTCTAAGTTCAGACGTTGAAATCAAAGGCAAAGTTAAATTTACAAATGACCTCGTAGTAGATGGACTTATCGAAGGTGAGATCCACTCAGATGGTTCACTCACTGTAGGAGAAAACGCACGCATCAAGGCAGAAGTTCACACTCGCTCAGTAGTTGTTTATGGAAAAGTTCACGGCAATATCACGGTTACAGATCGTGTAGAGCTCAAGGCAAATGCAGAACTCATCGGTGACATCAAGGCAGCAACAATCTCTATTGAAGCAGGTGCAATCTTCGTAGGTAAGTCAACAGTAGGAGCACCTTCTGCTCAGGCTGAATCTACTCCAGCTAAGTCAGCAAAGCCTAACAACCAAAAGAACCAATCTAACAAAAAGGGAAAGCTCGCAGCAGCTTCTTAGGTAAAAAAGAAGCTGGGAAAAACCTAGCGGATTCACCAGTTCAAGAAAGTAAGCAACTCGGGCTAGATTTTTAAATTAGAAGTTATCTAATCTAGCTAATCAAACTTTTAGTTTTCTAACAGTTTCTGCTGAACTCTTCTAACAAATAGGCAATCCATTTAACATTCTTTAAAAGAACATTTTTACTCTAGCTCTCGTAGTTAGAGTAAATTTTTTTACCCTCCTTCCTACAAAAGGACTATTCGCAAATCAATCTGAAATCTCTACCGTGACTTCTGAATCTCCAACCTCCGAACCTAAGTCCACTCCTGCTCAAGGTTCATTTAAAATCGGCATCCTAGATTCTGGAGTCGGTGGGTTATCAGTAATGTTAGAAATCATCAAACTACTCCCCCATGCTGATATTGATTACATTGGCGATTCTAGCTGGTGCCCTTACGGAACTAAATCTCCACAAGAAATTCGAAACCGAGTTACTAAACTCTCTAAGCATCTCATTGCGGGTGGAGCTGATATTATCGTCATTGCGTGCAACTCCGCCACCATTCACGCTGTTGAATCTGTTAGAACCCAATTCACTATCCCATTCGTAGGTATGGAGCCGGCTGTCAAGCCAGCTGCCAACGCTACACGCTCTAACATTGTCGGGATCCTAGCCACCCAAGCATCCATTGCTGGTGAGAAATTCCATCATCTTCTCCATACTCATGCTCCCGCTAGTAAAATAAAAATCATCACTCAGCCCTGCCCTAAATTTGTAGATCTCGTAGAGACGGGAACTCTAACAGGTGATCAAGTAGATGCAGCTGTTAGAGAATACACAGACTCTATGATTAGTTCAGGAGCGGACACACTCGTGTTAGGCTGCACCCATTACACGTTCCTTAGAGAATCCATCCAGCGCGTGGTTGGAGATGATGTAACATTGATCGATACTGGCGCGGCTGTGGCAAAACGCACTCTGTCTTTACTCTCTAACATAAATACTTCACCATCTAACAGAACGCCTAACATCAACACCCAAACAACTGGAGACATTAATCTCTTAGAAAATATTTTTCCCGTTTTATGTCCTAGTTTACAAACTAGCGCTACTCTCAGTCACTTATCATTATCATGAATTTCAACCAATTACCACTCCACGAGCGTATCCTCAAAGCGGTCACTGACTCAGGCTACACCAAGCCTACACCTATCCAGCTGAAAGCCATCCCTAAGGTCTCGAAGGGCGCTGATGTCATCGGTATAGCACAGACGGGCACTGGCAAGACTGCCGCTTTCACACTCCCCCTTCTTTCAAGAATCGTTGACAGAACAGAAGCTAAAGAAGCGCGTCACACACGCGTGCTCATCATTGCACCCACACGTGAGTTAGTGCAGCAGATCCATGAAAACATACGTGGCTACGCAAAATATACGAACCTCAGAACAGGAGTCATCTACGGAGGAGTAGGTGATAAAGGTCAGATCTCAAAACTGGAATCTGGAGTAGATATTCTCGTAGCAACTCCGGGAAGACTCTTAGATCTCGTAGATAAGGGACATGGGAATTTTCACCAAGTGGAAGCCCTAGTCCTAGATGAAGCTGACCGGATGCTGGATATGGGATTTATTCCTGACATCCGCACCATCGTAAAGAAACTGTCTAAAAGTAAACAGACCCTGCTGTTCTCCGCCACTTTAAATAAGCAGATCGAATCTATCACCAAAGAGTTTCTTAATTCACCTAGCCTGATCGAAGTAGAGCGCAGAGCAAGCCCTGCTGAAACCATTGAGCAGAGCATCTATGAAGTGCAGGAGCACCAGAAAACTGAACTGTTAGAGCACTTGTTAAACAGCTCGCATGAGTTCTATGCTGTCATGGTATTTGCCAGAACCAAGCTCGGAGCAGAAGAACTCACTACGGCACTCAAGATGGAAGGCATCGCCACAGAAGCCATCCATGGTGACCGATCTCAAGGTCAGCGCAAGCGAGCACTGGATGACTTTAAGAAAGGCAAGGTCCGTGTTTTAGTCGGAACCGATGTAGCTGCACGGGGAATTGATGTGGATGGAGTCACCCACGTCATCAACTATGATTTCCCTGAACAATCGGAAGATTACATTCATCGCATTGGCAGAACAGGCAGAGCCCAGTCTAAGGGAGTAGCCATCACCTTTGTAACTCGGGCAAATCAGCAAGCGCTCAAGAAAGTAGAGAAGCTCATCCACAAAACACTTCCTAAGAAAAAGGCGGAAGGATTTACCTACGATCAATACGCCCCAGAACTCACTAGAGAAGATAGGCGTAACAAGACTAAAGTAGCCAAGAAATCTGGGAGAACTGGAGAATACCAAAACAAGTTTGCCAACCGCAAAAACAATGCTGGAGCCAAGAGACCAGGAGGAAATAAGCGAAAGCCTAGTGGTAGAAGAACCAAGCGCAGGAGATAAGTTATTCTGATGAGATAATGTCATCAATTCTGGATTACTTTGATTGACAAATCACGCTCAGATATGCCACCAAGCGCGCAGTTGAGCACATAATATGTGCCAGCAAACAAACACGTTTATAATGGCAACAAAATCAATCAAAAAGACTGCGAAGAAAGCTGTGAAAAAAACTGCTAAGAAGGCAACCAAGAAAAAGGTAGCTAAGAAGGCAGTGAAAAAAACAGCAAAAAAAGCAGCAAAAAAAGCAGTCAAAAAGACCGCTAAGAAAGCCGCTAAAAAGGTAGCTAAAAAAGCGGCTAAGAAAGCAGCGAAAAAAGTTACTAAAAAGACTGCTAAGAGGGCAGCTAAGAAGGCAACTAAAAAAGCTAAAGCAACTGCAAAAGTAAAAGCACAGGAAGAAATATCCACCAAAGAAAAAACTACGAACGTAGTGACCTTCGAGGATCTCTGCCACGCTGCCTACCTCAACTACATGAGCCGAATTGAAAACGGCATCATCGGAGATCAGGTTGGTGACTGGCTAGCAGCCGAAGCCGCGCTGAACATCGCGTAACACTTCAACTCAGAACACTTAAATTACTCATAAAACGGGCTTTCTCTATGGAGATCGCCCGTTTTTTTGTAGTGCTCTATATGTCACTCTTATTCTAAAAAGGCGAAAGCCTCAGAACAAGATGCTCTGAGGCTTTCAAATGGCTCCGGCACAAGGATTCGAACCTTGGACCTAGTGATTAACAGTCACCCGCTCTACCGCTGAGCTATGCCGGAGTTTAAGTGTCGCTTAGGGCTGTTTAATGTGGAAACCCCTCGCAACGAGCGGGAAAGTGTCAGAAACCGCGCAAAGTGCAAGAAAAAAAAGGTAGTTTTTGAGATTATTTTTAACTTAACCCTAGCCTTCTACTAGAACCACCGCATTTGCCGCAGCATAGTGCTCTGCATGTGTGAGACTTATCTTTATGTCTGCCACTTTCAGCTTATCCGCATATTTTTTACCATCGCCACTCATTAGCACTTTAGGCTCACCTGAAGGCTGCCTGAGTATCTCCATATCTAACCAAGAAATCTCTTTCCCTATACCGGTTCCAAATGCTTTAGCGATCGCTTCTTTCGCGGCAAACCTCGCTGCATAATGGATGGCGGGGCGCTTCTGTGACTTACAGTATTCCTGCTCCGCCTCAGTAAAAATACGGTTAGCAAATTTCTCGCCAAACTCATCCATCGAGGAACTAATTCTCTCCACCTCCACGACATCGATCCCTATTCCGAGTAAATTCATACTTGAGCTCCCTCTGGATTGTATCCCTGCATCAGCTCACGCATTTCCTCCACTGCCTGACGGAAACCGACCCGCACGGAACGCGCTACGATGCTGTGCCCGATGTTGAGTTCCTTTAAATGTGGCACCGCATGAATCTGCTGGATATTTTCATAATTAATACCGTGCCCAGCATTCACCTGGATTCCTAGTTCGTGACCTCGCTGAGCTGCTATTCTGAGTCTATCTAGTTCTTCATCACGCTCGCATCCCTTTTCAGCATTTGCAAAACACCCTGTATGCAGCTCCACCATTTCTGCTCCAATCTTAGCCGATGCCTCTATCTGACAAACATCTGGATCCACAAACATACTAATTTCCATCCCCGCCTCTTGGAGAATTTTCACCGTGGGAGATAGCTCATCGAAGAGTCCCGCGACATCTAGCCCACCCTCAGTAGTCACCTCCTCACGGGTTTCTGGAACAAGGCAGATGAACTTAGGCTGAAGCTTAAGCGCTATATCTATCATCTCTTGCGTATTGCCCATCTCGAAATTGATAGGAAGATCAGTAGACGCCTTGATCCGGTAAGCATCAGCTTCCTGCATGTGGCGTCTGTCACCGCGCACATGAATGGTGATGGAGTCTGCTCCGCCTAACTTCGCATCTTCAGCAGCATCGATGGGGCTAGGTTCCGCATTAGGAGAATCTGGAAGTAGCGCGTAGCGGGCTTGCCGCAGAGTCGCCACATGGTCAATATTTACACCGAGTAATAAGTTCATTGTGCAGTATGATTGCCCTATCGTAGGTGAATTGTCAACTGGCAGTGTTTCCCATAAAATGCATTATTTAGAGCGCATCTGCTTGACAGTGAGCTATATTTCTGCAATCTCCACGTTCTTGCTGCGTCGGAAACGCAGTTTTAACCAATATATCATCATGAAATCAGAAATTCATCCAGATTATCACCCAGTCATTTTCCAGGACATGACATCGGGCAAGCGCTACTTCACTCGTTCAACAGCAAAGTCAGACAAGACTGAGAATGTTGACGGTGTGGACTACTTTGTTATCTCAGCAGGTGTTACTGCAGATACTCACCCATTCTTCACAGGTAAATCTACCTTCGTGGATACTGAGGGACGTATTGACAAGTTCACAAAGAGATTCGGTTCGGTTCGCCGCGCCAAGAAGCCATCACTCAGCGAGTAATTTCGCTAGGTTGGCTTGTTTCGGCTTTTTAGGGAGCCAAAATCAAATCATTTTTTACAAAGCCATCTTGCTCAGTAGGATGGCTTTTTTGTGCCTCTACTAGAAACTCTCGCTAAATGTCCCTTCAGTGACGCCTAATTTTTCCATCACATCCAGATCTTGCCATAGCATGTGCCCATCTGATCTGCCATCAATGAGTTGCTGATACGCTTGGATCGTCATGAGTGCTTCGTCTTTGGTTTCATTGAGCAGATCAATACGAAATTTCCCCAGCCCAGCTTTAACTAATTCATCATAGAATCTCGCTCCGGTCTGCGCTCTGCCATTAAACAAGGTATTTCTACAGCCAACATCTGCTTTCAATGTGTGCAGCTGCCCCACTCTATCTCTGAGCTGGACTTCATGTTTATCACACGGTTTTCCACAGTCTTTGATGCTGGTTCCGCCATCACTTAAAAATGTGCAGAAAACACAGTGCTCCATATGAAACATTGGCATATGTTGGTGAATAGTCAGCTCATACCAGTTTTCTGGAGATTTATAGAGCATCTGCTTCACTTGGCTGATATTGAGATCATAAGAAATAGTCAGGTGATCCAGATTCCCCTGCTCTTTTAAAATTCTAGCTGTTAATGGGTTCGCACAGTTCAGCGAGAAATCCCCAGTGCGGTAAAAGTTTTCTCTGTCTTTAAAATATTCAATCGCACCGAGATTCCTGATAAGCACACCATCAGCTTCTGCCTTGTCGATGAATTTGAAATAGCCTACCTCACTTGGTTTTTGAATACGTGGAGTTGCTAAATGGATGCTGGCATCCAGCCCTGAATCTCTGACAAGCTTCACTGCTTCCTTGTATCTACGGATGTCTTCGAAGTCTGAATAAATGCGTTTAATCCCAGCCTCCAGGGCAGCTTCTACCTGGTGCGGATGGCGCGTGAGAATGCTCAGTTCATTCACCACGTCTTGCTCTTGTCCCATATCTGGATACAGGTCACTGATTTTATTTTCAGATCGCTGATAAACTTCAGTGATTTTAGGACGAGCATCCAGCTCCGCTACAAGACTCCTGCGGAGGCGATTTAGAGCAGACACCGGCATTATTACTTCACCTGTTAGATTATTTTCTACCTTCCCTAGCGCATACGCTGTCTCGCCTAGTCGCGAGAGCTGCTTCTCTAACAGCTCAGTATTCACTGGTCTGTTCTGCGCCTGTTCTAACAGGTCATCAGATCTAACAGAAACTCCATCACAGCTCAGCACCATAGACTCGCCCACTGCACCACTGACTTTAATGGTAAGCTTTTCTTTCTTGAGCTGAGGTTTCACATTTTTCCACAGAGCCTTGACCTCTGCATTGAGTTTTGGGTCATCGGTTTTCCAGATTCCCTGCCCTATTCTCACTCTGCTCCAGTCCACTTTAGAGTGCTTTTCGTGGAATTT
>CAKZMG010000031.1 GCA_937128235.1 uncultured Verrucomicrobiales bacterium | reverse complement strand
TATTTATTTTTATGTTAGTGTTCTATATTGACTCAATATTAAAGTCATTAGGTATATCTTGTGCACTTTCACATTAAACATCAAGCAATAATCTGATATGTTTCTTATTTCCTTGCTTCCATAGCATTCAATACGTTCCAGCTCATACAAGATACTTACCAGAAAGTGTTGCCCATGTCCGCGCACGTTTGTTACCTATATACCGAGTCTATACATCTACCACACGCCCTACCTCGGCATCGATGTGCTCAATCACGCAGGTATAAGCATTTGCAGGATCTGGATCATACACATCCTCAGGAACGAATAATGGAATATGCGGCATACTATGCGGCATACTATGTGGCAAATAGAGAAAAAAGGTATTATTCTTATTTTTCCGCCGGCAACACGCACCCAACCCGCGCAGCCCTTTTTAACTTTTCTTTTCCTATCCCTAGACTAGTCTGATCTGAATGATGATTAAGGTTCAGAATAAATGGATATTTAACTGCTATCTAATAGCGATACTTCTAATAAACGTAAACTGGGTGGTAGCTGAACCTACTGAATCACGCCCCAATGTGTTATTCATCATCGTGGATGACCTGAATGACTGGACTGGGCATCTCGCTGGGCATCCTCAGACTAAGACTCCTCATCTTGATAAACTAGCGCAGCGCAGTGTTACCTTTCAAAATGCACACGCGCAAGCTCCACTCTGCGGACCCTCTCGCACCTCGATGCTCTCAGGCATTCACCCTCACCACTCTGGTGTCTATGGGCATATTCATGATGCGGATCTGCATAAAGTAGAAGCACTGAAGGATATTAAATTTCTCCCCCAGTTTTTTAAAAGTAATGGCTACAAGACACTTGGTGTAGGTAAAATTTTTCACCTCACCGATGGCAATAAACAATTCGATGAGTATGGTGGAATTTTCAGCCGAATGGGACCCAAGCCACCTGAGCGACTTAGCTATGATCCCAGTAAATTTGGCACTGGCCGCACCCAGACCGACTGGGGAGCATACCCAGAGAAGAGCGAGTCGATGCCAGATTATAAAATGGCAGAGTGGTCAGTCAGCAAACTGCAAGAGAAGCACACTGAGCCATTTTTTATGACCGTAGGATTTGTCCGACCTCATGTCCCATGGCACGTCCCAGAATCTTGGTTCAAGCCATTTCCCAGAGCAACGACCTCAGAACCATCAATCAAAGATGATGATCTAACAGACATTTCAGAGTTTAGCAAAGAGGTACTCCAGACTCCAGGTATGCCACCCTGGGAGTGGATGAAACAAGAGAACCGTATTCACATTCGCGAAGCTGCACGAGCTTATCTAGCCTGTGTTCACTTTGTGGATGCTCAGGTTGGTAAAGTCTTAACGGCACTTGAGAATAGCGACTATGCGAAGAACACCATAGTCATCGTCACTAGTGATCATGGCTATCATCTCGGTGAAAAACACCGTTGGGCAAAGCATTCACTCTGGGAGCGAGCCACCCGTGTTCCCCTCATCATCAATGTCCCTAAAAATGAGAGCAGGATAGTAAATAAGCCCGTTGGTTTAATTGATCTATACCCTACAATGGCTGATCTGTGTGGACTCAAATCACCTGAGTATCTGGATGGAAAGAGCATGCAGCCTCTTATCATGAGGGAGAAACAAGGTGAGCCAAAAGCATGGCGGCACTCGGTGCTGACAGTTTACGGTAGGAAAAATTTTGCACTGCGCTCAGAAACACACCGCTACATTTGCTACGCTGACGGCTCACAAGAGCTCTATGATATGCGAACAGATCCGCATGAATGGAACAACCTTTGTCATCCATCCGTCTCAGAAAATGCGCAATCCGTAATCAATGAATTTAAGAATCAACTGCCGAAGACATACAAGCAATGGTCGCCATACTCATACGCAAAAATTAATGCATGGTTTGATGATGACATTCAGAAATCTCGTGCAGTCACTGGAACAAAAGAACGAACTATCTACAAAAAATAAAAATTCCATCAATTCAGTTGCTAAGTTAATCAAGCTCTGTTAAGTGTTCATTTGTTCACAAAATAGAACCTCTAAACATTATGCTTAGTTTACTGAAAATCAAAAATTTAGCACTGGTAGATCAGCTCAGCTGGCAGCTTGGGACTGGGCTAGTAGGAGTCACTGGTGAGACTGGTGCTGGAAAAAGCGTCATCGTGGGTGCGCTCAAGCTCATTCTCGGTGAGCGCGCTGATAAGGGACTCATCCGCACGGGTGAGACTGCCTGCACCATCGAGGCGGTGTTCACACTGGCTGATGACTCCATAGTGAATGACATCTTAGAGGACTCCGGACTAGATCGGTGCGAGGACGACCAACTCATCATCAAGCGCGTCATCGGCACATCGAACAATAAGCAATTTGTAAACAACAGCCCAGCCACACTCGCTGTGCTAAAGAGAATAGGCACAGAAATAGTAGATCTCCACGGGCCGCATGATCACCAGTCCCTCCTCTCTACAGACCGCCAGCTCAGCATGCTAGATGCCTATGCAAACAGTGAGAAACCACTCACTGAATACCGCCAGATCTGGAGCGAATGGCATGAGAAATCCATGCGTCTCGAAGACCTAAGAAACTCCGAACGCGCCACAGAGCAAGAGCTAGATATACTGAAATTCCAAGTCGAAGAAATAGACAATGCGGACTTAAAACCAGACACCGATGAGGAAGAGGAAATAGAAAATCAATTCAAACGCGTCTCTAACAGCTCCAAACTCATCGAGCTTTCATCCAAGATAGCGGGCACTCTGGAGCACACCGTGAATGATGCATTAGGAGAAACTCTCAGAGCTGCTCAGGAACTACAAACCCTTGACCCCAGCGTGGCAGATCGCCTCACCGGGCTGGAGCAAGCCGTCCTGGAGCTACAAGATCTAGAGAGAGAAATGGTCAGCTATTCAGATGACCTAGACATAGATCCAGAAGAGGAAAACCGGCTTTCTAGCAGAATAAACACATTCGAGACCCTTAAGCGAAAGTATGGAGCCACACTCACTGAAGTCATCGCCCACGGAGAAGACGCCAGACAGCGACTCATGGAAATTGAAAACCGTGATGGTGTATTGGATGACCTCCAAGTGGAAGTGGACTCACTCTACAAAAAAGTCCTCGCCGCAGGAAAAAAACTTACCTCTACGCGCAAGAAATCTGCACCCAAACTCGCCAAAGAAATAGCAGTCCATCTTAAAGAACTCGGCTTCAAACAAGCAGCCTTCGAGCTGAGCCTTCTCCCCACAGCAGAATCTAAACCTACCTCTCATGGGATGGAAGGCATCGAGTTCCAGTTCGGTCCTAACCCTGGCGAGCCTCTCAAGCCACTACGGCAGATTGGCTCAAGCGGGGAAATTTCCAGAGTCATGCTCGCTGTGAAAAGCTCACTCGCTGACCAAGATGCGACTCCGCTGATGGTCTTTGATGAAATAGACGCCAACGTAGGCGGAGAAATAGCCAGAGCTGTGGGCGATAAAATGGCAGTCCTCGGTGAGCAACACCAAGTTATTTCCATCACGCACTTCCCACAAGTCGCGGCTGTGGCGGGGCAGCATTTCGTGGTGGAGAAAAACGTAGATGCTGGCAGAACTAGCTCTAGCCTGCGTGAAGTCACTGGCAAGAAACGCATCGAAGAACTCGTAAGAATGCTCGGTGGTGGCGATGGCAAGCAAGCCACAGCCATGGCTAAATCATTACTCAAAGACTGATCACACAGTGAGTGAGCAAGCTACTATGAAGGCTTTGATGCTTTACTTCCGTGCTTATCTATTTTAATTAAAGCTAGTCACTACCTTCCTATTCTTCAGCTCACCTCTATGAAATTTTCACACTCACTACTCTCTATCAGTTTCTCACTACTTTTAAGCGGTATTTCTCTAGGGCAAGTAACCCAAGAGACACCTCCAAAGAAAGATCAAACTAACAACACTAAAAACACTGAGGAACCTAAAGAAAAAATTCCACTGGTTCCACCAAGAGCGATTCCTGTAGAAGATGATGAGCCCGAAGTGAAAAAACTTACCCCTGGAGTTTTCATCCCATCTGGTGGCACGGCCACTCTAACAGAACAAGCAGACATTGACCTATTCACTAAGGGAAAAGACATCGGTAATGTGCAGAATAACCCTAAGCTCCCCTACCGCCGGCTGGTGCAGCGCACGATGATGCCCACTGAGAAACGCCCCAGCTACGGGTTCACACTCACCTTTGATGACCAGCTAGTGAGCGAGACTCCTTCTGATGGTCTCGCCATCGACATTGTAAAAGACCTGGCACCACTCAGGGCTCGTTCCATTTTCTTCGCTAATGTGCCAATGGTATCTGGCAAGAGCGTGAACGGAATCATGGTGAGAAATAAATCTTCCGCAAAAAGACTCGCTGCTTGCAAGAAACTGTTAGAGAGCAAGCGTGAGGAATTTATTAAAATCATCCGCTCACTCATCCGCGTGAAATCACCAGCAGACGCAAACGGAAATGCTGAGTATGCTTGTGAGGTCTATAATCACACTGCTTTTCACCAAAACATGAGCAGACTCAAGGTAGGATCTGATCGCTACAAAATGTGCATCATGGGCATAGAATTCATCGAGGAATGCCTAGACGCTGCCTATCTCGCGGAGAGACCAGGCTGGGAGCGCGCGCGTTACTTCCGCTTTCCCTTTCTCCATGCACCCAAATATGCAGAAACAAAAGCGGCGTTGAATAAGACCTTCACCGAGCTAGGGCTGATCTCATTGGGAGAAACTCAGGACTCTAAGGACTTTGATAATTTTAGCCACAAGCAAGCCTATGCGTCACTCATGGCAGCGAAACAGAACAAACGCTACAATCCGAAATATGGCAAGTATGGGCAAACGGAAAAACCGATCGCGCTGTTCCATACTAAGACTTGGCCTAAGATCAAACGCGGAGTCATCAAGGCAATCATCTCAAAATAACACTCATGAAAAAACTTACCTCTAGCATCGTAATTCTAGGCTCAGCACTCTGCATCACCTCATGCGCACTCGTCACCGTACCAGTGAAAGTAGCTGGAAAAGTAGCCACCACCAGCGTGGGCGTGGCTGGGAAAGTAGCAGGTGCAGGAGTAGATATGGTGACTCCTAATAAGAAAGATGAAGCTGAAGCTGAAAAAGACTAACCTGTTCAAGGCCTGAAAAGTCAATCAGATACCAGCATAGTCCTTAGCGAAGCGCAGGACTATGTCATCAATTTAGATTAACTGAGGTCTGAAAGACCGTCGTATAAGAATTGTTCCTTGACGAGCTATTCCGTGTCATATCCATCGGTCTTTCAGACCTCAATGCTATTTATTCATCTATTCATAGCCCTGCGCTTCGCTACGGACTATGCTGATATCAAATTGGTCTTTCAGACCCTAAGCAAACTACCCTTTAGCAGCCTCTAGTTCTTCTAAATACTCACCTACCCAAGCGATGCCGTATTTGCCAGCTTGGAAGTCTGGGTGGTTGATGATTTCTATCTGGAACGGGATGGTGGTCTTGATGCCAGTGATCATGAATTCCTTGAGCGCGCGGTTCATCCTAGCGATGGCGATTTCTCGCGTAGCGCCTGTGCAGATGAGCTTGGCAATCATAGAGTCATAATACGGTGGCACGGAATAGCCTGAGTAAACGTGCGTGTCAACGCGGACACCTTTACCACCAGGCGCGAACCAAAGCTCGATCTTTCCTGGACTTGGTGCAAAGTTATTATAAGGGTCCTCTGCATTGATACGGCATTCGATGGAGTGACCACGTGGCATTGCCTTTAGCACGTGATCTGAAAGCGGCTCACCAGAAGCCACTCTGATCTGCTCCTTGATAAGTTCACAGCCCATGACCTCCTCAGTGATCGGGTGCTCCACTTGGATACGGGTGTTCATCTCCATGAAGTAGAAATTTTCCGCAGATGAGTCCACGAGATACTCGATGGTGCCAGCGTTCTCGTAGCCAATCTCTGTGATGAGTTTCTTAGACGCCTCTCCCATTTTCTGGCGAAGCTCAGGAGTCACTAGCGGGCTTGGGCATTCTTCGATGATCTTTTGGTTGCGGCGCTGCATGGAGCAGTCGCGCTCATTGAGGTGAATGTAGTTGCCATGCGTGTCACCCATGACCTGAAATTCTACGTGATGCGGATTGAGCACGAGCTTCTCTAGGTAGCACTCGCCATTTCCAAAACACGCGATGGCTTCTTGGCTTGCCGCATTGTAGAGGCTAATAAATTCATCTTTCTCAAAACACGGGCGCATTCCACGTCCACCACCACCGGCGGTTGCCTTGATCATGACAGGGAAACCCATTTCTGTGGCTAGCTCTAGCCCATGCTCAGCTGATTCTAGGATGCCGTCTGAGCCTGGAGTCACTGGCACGCCGCTCTTGAGAGCTGTGGCACGCGCGGTGTTTTTGTCCCCCATCATGGTGATGGTCTCTGCTCTTGGTCCTATAAATTTGATGTCACAGCTATCGCAAATTTCCACAAAGCGTGCATTCTCAGAAAGGAATCCGTAACCTGGGTGGATGGCATCTGCCTCAGTGATCTCAGCTGCCGCGATGATGCGATCCATCATCAGGTAGGAGTCCTTACTCGGTCCTGGGCCGATGCATACAGCCTCATCTGCGAGCTGAACGTGCATGGAATCCACATCCGCCTCTGAGTAAACAGCCACTGATGCCACGCCTAGCTCACGGCAGGCTCTGATGATGCGGAGAGCTATCTCTCCACGGTTTGCTACGAGAACTTTCTTAAGCATAATTTGATCTGGGGAAACAAGCGTGCCAGACACATTGCCAACACGCTTTGTCGCTTTATTGGGTTAAATCTTTGAAATTACTTGATGGTGAACAAAGTGTCACCGAACTGCACTGGTGTGCTGTCATCTACTAGGATGGCTGTGATCGTGCCGCTCTTCTCAGCCTTGATCTCATTCATCACTTTCATCGCCTCGATGATGCAGAGTGTGTCACCCTCGCTCACGCTGGCTCCTACTTCTACAAAGTTAGGCGCATCTGGTGATGACTTTCTGTAAAATGTTCCCACCATTGGAGAGTCAATCGGCTCACCATCCATCGCAGGAGCAGCATCTGCTGATGCGGCTGGAGCTGGAGCGCCCGCTGGTGCGGCTGCTACTGGGGCAGCGGCTACTGGAGCTGCCATTTGCGGAGCGGGCATAGCTGCCATAATGGCATCTGCATCGACACCCTTCTTGAGCTTGAGATTGAAATCCTCTTTTTCTAAGTGAAAGAAGGAAAGTTCATGCTCGTCCATGAGCTCTACGATTTTCTTGATGTCTTTGAGATCCACGATAAATGATGGTTGGTTAGGTTTATGCCGAGCCTCTGATGAGGTGGTTATGAGAAGAAAATAGCGTTTTTGGGTAAGATGCGTCAAGAGCAGATAAATTAAAGTTTTTCTTTCTAAATTGCGTCTCACATTGCAAGGATGTAGAAATTCCTAGCAGCAACTTAGCTAGAATAGACTGAGCACATGGAAATCACCGAAAAATGGATCGCAAAAGCCGCTGGCTGGAAGGCGAATAAGGAAGGCAGAGATCTTTTCAAGCAAGGCGCGGTGCTGGATGCTACCAGAAAAGGCAACATCATCACAGGGACATTACGATCTGGTGCTAACGCTAAACCAACGCGAGTGACGGTAAAAATCCACTCGGATACGGACATCGATACCGTTTGCCCGAGGATGGCGTGCCGTAGAACTGGTGAAATCTGCGGACACGCGGTTGCGCTGATGTTACACGCGATTTCAGACTCCCCTGCTCCAGCCTCCCAAGCCTCTCAAGCTTCCCCAGAAAAACTTACCTCTAGTAAGAGTAAAAACGACTGCGTTCCACTCCAAATCGATCTACCCCCCACGTTTCCCGAGAGCATTCATGCCGGTAATGGCGGTCTTAGCGTGAAGCTCTCGCAGACAGAAGATGAAGACGTCAACATTTTTGACGCTGACCAAAATCTAACAGATTGGCTCATTACCGCTACCGGAAAACCCTCCCCACCTATTCTCGGATTACGCGGTGCTCAGGCGTTGGAATTTCTGCGTCAGATAGCGGGACATCGCAGAGTCTTTCTGGATGGAGAAATGGCATCTATCCACGATAGCGGTAGCCGCATTCCCATGACTCTCGCGCGCGATGAAAACCGCATCAATATCTCCTTGTCTGAGTCCGTTTTAAAAAATGGAATAGGTAGTGTAGCCTGGCACGCTGGCGCGCATCTTTATCTCTGGGATACGCAGCAGCGGTGCTTGATCATCCATGATGTGAGCCAGCTCTGGCGAGAGCGATACTGGCAGAGAATCACTGCCGGAAACTCTGTCTCTCTCCCTCTAACAGAATTTCTCAACAGTCTCGAAAAACAGAATGACCTCATCATCTGGGACGATGACTCCGCGCTCACCGACATCCCTATTTCGGTAGGCGAGCCGAGCTTCACACTGATCTTAGATGGCAGCACTCAGCTACTCACTGCTCAGCTGAAGGCTCACTACTCCGCGGAAGACTCCCACGTCATCGGTCTGCATGATGGCTGTGAGATAAAATTTCCCATCAATCACCCTGACCAAGCTGATCATTTTCTCACCCGGAATAGAGAGGCGGAAGACATGGCGGCTGGCATGTTGATGCAGTCTGGGTTCCAGATCATAGATCCCCGAGGCAGTTGGCAGCTGGCGAGCGAGGATGCGATTATTGAATTTCTCACCAGCGCGCTTCCTGACCTAGAGCATGAGCACGGCTGGGAAATTTCTGCATCTAACAAACTCAACAGCCAGAAAAATAACATCGTTCGAGTCACGCCGAGTTTTGATTTCAAAGGAGACCAAGCTCAGAGTTCTGGGCAAGATTGGCTGGCATTTGATGTGAATTTCAAAACCGATGGAGGCAAGGACATTCCAAAGGAGGTTATCCAGCGGATGCTCGCAAGTGGGAAACGAAGCGGCACCTCGAAGAATGGCAAGCGCGTGATCATTTCTAACTTCGATGCAGATACCGTAGAGACTGTTCTAAGAGATACGAATCCCAAGCAAGAAAATGGTCTCTACTACGCACCCAAGGCACAGGCATCCTACCTCAGAAGACTCCAGCAGCACTACTCTAACAAGTCTCTAACAGAACCTGATCTAGGCATCATCAAAAACTTACCTCTAGCCATCCAGGAAACGCTGCGCCCCTATCAGGAAGAAGGCATCGCCTGGCTCTATGACCGCGCTAAGAATGACGGAGCCGCTCTCCTAGCCGATGACATGGGCTTAGGAAAAACACTACAAACGCTCTCGCTGATTCATTTACTGAAACCCTCTCATGCGCCATCCCTCATCATTTGTCCTACTTCATTACTTGGAAACTGGCAGGCGGAGTGTAAGAAATTTTTCCCTGAGATGAATACGCTGATCCTTCACGGACCGAAGCGGAAAGATTACTTCAGCGTGGCGCATAGTGCGGACATGATCATCACCAGCTATGCGCTTGTTGCTAGAGATCTAGAATTTTATCAACGCCAGAAAATCCACACACTCGTCATCGATGAAGCATCGCTGATCAGAAATCCGGACACGCAGGCGGCTAAGGCACTGCGTAAACTAACCGCAGATCACCGCATCGCGCTCACGGGAACTCCGGTAGAAAATGCCATCCGTGACCTCTGGTCACTCTTCCATTTCCTACTACCCGGCTACCTAGGAAGCAGAAAGGACTTCCAGCAGAACTACCAGCAACCACTCTCTAACAGCTCTCCTGATACAAACTCAGGCATCATGAAACGCCTGCGGATGCGGGTGGAGCCGTTCATGCTACGCCGCACAAAGGCGAAAGTGGCGAAGGATCTCCCACCTAAAATCCTCCAGACCATTTACTGCGAGCCTAGCCCTAGCCAGAAGAAAACCTATGCTCAGCTACTGAGACAAGGTGCGCAGAAGGTGGAGTCTATGGGAGATGAACATGCTGGTGCAGCTCGCATCCAGATACTCACTGTGCTGCTTAGACTCCGCCAAGCTGCCACGGATCTGCGTCTGTTAGATTCTGAAATGGACATCAGCCTTGAGGAAGCATCTGGAAAAATGGTGCGCCTTCTAGAACTCCTCCGCGAGGCTAAAGAAGGAAATCACCGCGTGCTTATTTTCAGCCAGTTTACTAGTATGCTAACACTCATCAAGATAGCTCTAACAGAATCTAACATTTCCTACGCTTACTTGGATGGAGCCACTAGAGATAGAGCCAAAGAAGTAGAGAAATTCCAATCCCCTACGGGCCCAGACACATTCCTCATCTCCCTCAAGGCGGGCGGCTATGGTCTCAACCTCACTGCTGCTGACACAGTGATCCACGTTGATCCATGGTGGAACCCAGCGGTGGAGGCGCAAGCTACTGATAGAGCATATCGCATCGGACAGACTAAACCAACGACGGTTTACAAGCTAGTGACGACTGGCACTGTGGAAGAGAAAATCATCCGCTTACAACAAGCCAAACAAGGACTCATTAGCTCCACTCTGGGTGATGATGATGCACCACTCATGCAAGGTCTTAGTCAGCAGGAAATTGCAAATTTACTCACTCAATAATCGCTGCCACTCAGCGGGTATCTCGGTAGCTTTTCCTTGAGCATTCACGTGAGCAGTCACTAATTTTCCCTTGGCTGAAATGTCATCATTCACGGAGATTTCAAATCCCCAGTGGAGGGACCGGGTTGATGATTTAGCGAGTGTGATCTGGATAGTAATTTCATCTCCGAACCTCAATGGTCTGAGATAGTCACACTCCACATGAACTTTAGGGAAACCACCGTTTTTAGAAATAGGCGGGATTCCTAGATCTAACAGAAATACATGCTCAGCCAGTTCAACATAGCCTAAAATCTTAGAGTAATGCACCACGCCTGCCATATCGGTATCCTGGAATGGGACGGTGTGTTGGTAGAGGTAAGTTTTCATGCTGTAAGAAAAAAAAACCGCTATGCCGTCCATAGAACTGAGAGCCACTAATCCGAAAGCTCAGTAAGTGGGAACGCCTTTTAGCACGCTGTCTTCCTGAAAAGGCATGACATTGCACCTCTAGGTGATGCTCCCGTAATAATATCATCGGTCTGGGCTTGTTCTATATGTGGACGAACATAGCAGTGGTTAGATTTTAGTAAGAGTGCTGATACTTAGCAATAGTAAAATGTTCTTAAATTTCCACTCCGTATTGATTCGAAAAAATAGCCCCGCTCGGAGTGATCCAAGTCGGGGCTATTTTAGTGAGTGTTTATGTCTTAGAGTTTATTTAGCTTCTTCCTTTTTGGACTCTTCCTTCTTAGGAGCTGCTTTTGGAGCAGGCGCAGGTGCGGTGTCTTCCGCACCTCTCTTCTCTAGTTGCTTTAGCATTTCTGCTGAGGTGTAGTTCTGGAATTTCTTGTATTTCGATGGAAGTTGGACACCGGCACCTAGTCCAGCTTTGTCATAGAGACGCGCTAGAGCATTGGCTTCTTTTAGCTTACGGTATCCCGCGCTTGATTTCTCTTCCTCCGGAGTTCCCCAGAGACGGATCGCTATCTTGATGTCCTCGTCTGCCTCGAAAATACGCAGCGAGTTTAGAGCTGCTTCACGAACGATGCTTTCTGATCTGGTGAAATCCGCAGTCATCGCAGTGGCGTAAGCATTGAGAGCATCATTGTGTTCCTTGAGTCCTTCTAGTGCTAGACCTTGGCAGAATGCTACCTGCGCGCGCTGCCCTAGTGTGAGGCGAGTATCTTCTCCGAAGTCCTTGCACATCGTGTTGAGTCGGCTCCAGTCTTTCTTATGCACCGCGTCATACATTTTGTAGAGCTTAGTTTGGTGCATCTGTCCCGGACGCGTGAGCTTCTCAGGTGCGTAGAGCTCTAGCTTCGTAGCGAGTGTCTCGTAGTCCTTGAGCTTGCGATAACATTCCATTTCGTAGAACTGGCTGAGCTCGAAGTAATTGTCATCGAGATACTTGTAGTTCTTATAGCGCTCCTGAAGCGCGATAAACGCATCCTTAGCTTCTTCATACTTGCGCTCCTCGAAGAGATTCTTAGCAGCGGTGAAGTCCTTAGGCTCGAACATCCAGATTCCAGAAAAGGAATCAATAGGAGCTTTTACCGTCTCCACAGCTCTCGGGTTATCTTTATAAAAGATATTTCCCGCTCTGTTAGAGCCTAGCACGAGAACGCGTTGGTATTTCCCATCAGCCTTGATTAGGTAGCTAGAGACCATTGGTGCACCCTCTTGAGCGCAGACCAACATGGTGCTGAATGCCAAGGTGGATATGGTTGCAGTGATTGATTTTAGAATTTTCATGATTGTAATTCGTTAATTGTTTTTAGGTTCACTAGGATTATCTTTTCGCTTCTAGCTCTTTCTTTTGCTGCTTGAGTGACTTAATTTCTGAATCACTTTCCCAGCGCAGTACTTTCTCTCTGAGGTCTTCCCATGACTTGCGCACTTCTGGTGGCATCTTAAGCTTGTTCTCATCGTATGCCTTAGTGGAGTCTCTGATAAAACGAGCCGCCATATCGTATGCGATCTGCTTAGGTGAATTCCCCTCGAACTCCTTACCGTCTGTTCTGGTGAACTCAGCAGCTTTAGTCAGTGCAGGGATGGAAATAGCCCAGTCTGACTTGTAGCGAGTATAAACACTGGCGTAGATGGCGAGTGCCTTGGACTTGTTACCGTCTTTCTCATAAGCCTTACCTAGAAGGAGACTCACACGCGCTTTATTCTTAGTGGAGTAGCCTTCTTTGTTATAGAGCACTGCGTTATTGATGACTTCCTTCCAGTTCTCTTGTTTATTATAAACTTCGATCATACTGTAGGTAGCTCTTTCCTTGGTTTCTCTGAGGATGTCCTTGGTAGCGAGCACGTCCTTGAGAGTATCGAGCGCCTGGTTCTGCTCAGCAGCTTGGTCACTCTTCGCAAGGATACCTGCCTTACCAAACTGTGCCATGGTGCGGAACTGATTAGAATTTCTACCGAGAACTTCTTCGTAGTAAGGGATAGCCTTACGTGGGTTTCCAGTGCGGTCTGCGATGAAGTCCGCAAGACGCATCAGGATGAAGTCACTAAGTTCAGATTTCTCGAACTTCTTATCCATGTCATTGAACATCGCATCGATCTTCGCTTTCAGGAGACCCACCTCATCGGCAGCACCTGCATCTTCGCTTTTCTCTGCGATCTTAATAAGGTCTTCATAGACTCCGATGACAGCGATACGGAGGAGGGCTTGCGCTCTCTTGTCTCCAGCATCCACGCCCGGGAAGTCCTCGAAGTGTTCCTTGAGTTGCTCCGGAGTTTTGCCTGATTGGAGGTAATATTTTCCGTAGGTATTGATCGCCTCTTCCATTCCTGGAGCGCGTTCTTTTTTAGCCATTTCTGAAATAACGCTTTGCACATTTGCGAGCGCTTCATCTCCACGCTTATTTGCCATCAGTGCCGGCACACCAGCAACGGCAACTTGGGTTTTGTAAACGGAGTCTTGGCGATCTGTCCAAAATTCATCGTAGAAAGGAATAGCATCCTTGATATTAGGATTCGGTTCTTTGCCTACCTTTTCATTTCCGTGCAGTGCTACTAACTTATAGAGAGACTCTTCTGCCACGATGTCTGCACCGGTGCGTTTCGCTAACTCCAGAGCCTTTACGTAGTATTCATTTGCCTCTACTTTTTCGCCTTTCGCTCTGTGCACATCACCGCGTAGGTTGAAGGAAATATCCTCTACCGCTGATGATGGAAACTCTCTCTCAATTTTGTCTAGCTTAGCTACTGCCTCATCATATTGCTCTTCCGCGAAATGCGTATTCGCTCTATCGAAAAGTGCAAACGGGATGTAGAGATTCAGATCCGGGTCTGGGTAATCTGCGAGGAACTTATCCAGATAAGTGGCAGCATTTGCCCAGTCTTCCAGACGTGAGTAGTTCGATGCCACGAAGTAACGGGCAGCTATCTTGTAGTCACTCTCAGGATACATTTTCACATGCTTCTTAAGATGCTCATCTGCTTCGTAGAATTTACCTAGATAGAACATTGAGCCACCTAGAACGTGCAGACAGAGATCATGAGGCTTGGTATTCTCAGCCAGATCCTCGATGAGTTCTGATGATACTTTTAGAGCTACCTCATACTCACCTGAGTAGAAGAGTGAAATGAGCATCATGTTTTTCACTGAGTCCACATACTGACTATCTGGGAATTTCTTGAGGAACCGATTTCCAAACTTCTCAGTTTCCATGACTTCGCCGATGAGCGAAGAAGTTCTGACTAGGTTGTAGAGATTGTCCTCACGCCCTTTAGTCTTGGTGTAGTATCTCTCCATTGACTTGTAGGCATTGTAGGCACCTCTCACATATCCTTCGCTCTCGTGAGTGAAGGCGAGTGACTTCAGTGCGAGCAACTCATGCGGCTCTCCAGCTTTGATTGATTTCTGAATGTGCTTCAGGTCATTCTGCACTTGAGTGACAGACTGCCTAGCGTTTCTGTTAATGAATCCATCAGCCACTCCCGCTCTGGTGTATCCAACGAAATCTTTTTCATACACACTGAGATCTTCCGCAGTCTGAGTAGTTCCTGGCATAAGACCATAGAGCGTGAATGCTGCGCTTAGCATATCCTGTGAGAACGCCTCAGCGGCATACTTCCTGAAGAAAGGAATAAATTGATACATCTGATAAGGATCAAGTGTGAGTATTCCACGGTTATTATTCACGAAGTCCACGAGCATCTTTTCCTTTTTCTCAGTGATCGCTGCTGCTGCGAAGTCCTTGAATGCAGAAACAATCGCTGCCTCTGGGACGCGTAATTTTTCTTTATTTTTGAGTGCTGTCTCATAGTAAACAAGCCCTTCAGCAAGTGCTGGCTTCTCTAGCCTGAAGTGACAGATCGCCATGTTGATGTTAAACATACCAGGGTGATACTTGTCCTTACCTTCTTTATTCGGATCTCTATCTGCTAAGAACTTTTTGTAGTTAGCGATTGCAGACTGGCACTCCCCCATTGCTTGCTCAGCTTGACCTAGATAGAGTAGTGCTTTGAAGAAATACACGTTCTCTCCCTTGTCATCTGTAGGGAAATTTCTGCACTGAGTGAATGATTCTTTAGCCGCTTCAAACATTTCAGCTGCTTGCGTTAACGCCGCTTCTCCCCCAGATGCTGTAAGCTTCTTACCGAGCTGTAGCTCAGTGTAGCCCTTGTTGTAATAAATGATTCCGAACTTGCCACCATAGATAGCCTTCCCTCTTTCTCCATAGTTCTTGATCACTCGGTCAAATAAGCCCTTAGCTTCTACCCATTCTTTATCTTCCATCGCGGAGATAGCTGCCGGGACATCCTCGCCAATGTCTGCGCTCGCATTCTGCGGCATGACTCCTACTAGAGCTGTGCCAGCAAGGGTGACTGCAAGTGTGATTGATTTTCTGTTTTTCATAGCTTTTAAATTATATTGTTAAAAATGTGTTGTTCTTTTAAACCTAGAAGGAAGAAGGACGGCTCTCCGTGGAAAGACGTCCTTCTCAGACTTCGTCTCCTACAGTAAATAAAACGTGTATCTCTGCGAAAACATTAGGTTTATTTTGATTAAGTTACTAGTGCTCTTATTTTGCAACTTGTGAGAAAGTAACGCTGTTGATGTTTGCACCTTTGAGACAATTGAGAACGTCCATCGCTGTCTGCTGCTCCACTAAAGGATCAATAAATAGTTGAACCAGAGGCTGTGTGTCGTTTGATCTAGCGAGGTTACTATACGTAGTGAGACTCTCTGATAGTCTAGGCAGTTCGCGGCGTTCACCTGAAACTGCGTTATCTAACATATCCGTTTTATTCACTACAATCTGAAATCCAGAACCAGTTTTCTTCACTGCGATGAGCATAGGCTCGATATCTAGCGGGGCATCTGACATCTGACTTGATGGCAAGGTCATAGGGAGATCTTGCTCACGGGGCTGAATAGTAGAGGTCACTAAGAAATAAATGAGCAGAAGGAAACACACATCAATCAATGATGAGATGTCCAATGCTGGTTCATCGTCTTCCATAGCTAGTCCTCTTTTACGTCTTGCCATAATTTAAGTTAGTTGAGTTTTATTATTTAATAATGATTTGAATGCCTATTTTGCAGCCTATTTCTTAGCAAATGGATACACCGAGAAGATGATCTGATTCACTCCAGCTTTAGCAGCGCCTGCAATAGCAGTCTGAGAATACTCAAACAGCACTTCCTTGTCACCACGAAGGTGAAGCTTAGGCTTGTAGGCTGAGTTCAGTGCCGCAATACGCTCTACTTCAGCTTCAACGTATTCTGCGATCTCATCCTCGTTCGTCATTTTCGCATCTGCATCATTGAAGTTCAATTTGTAGTAATCTTCCTCACCTCTGATGTTGATAACGATTCTTCCGTTTTTATCATCAGCTGGGGTCGAGTTAAATGCAACTGCCGGCTTAACCTCCGGATCCATTTTTACGATCATTGGAGATGATACCACGATGAAGAAAATGAGAAGCAGGAAAACCATGTCAATCATCGGAGACATGTCCATTTCTGATTCTTTTTCTTCCTTAGCGTTGAGTGCTCTGAGTTTGTTAGATGCCATAATAGTAGTTAGAGTAATATAGGTTATGAGAGTAGATCAGAGGAATGCTCTTTCAGACCTCTGATCTCTTTCCTTATCCTTTAAACGGCTAACCCCTCTGGAATCTTAGCAAGTTGTGCATCACCATTGACAGTTTGCACAGATGCATTGAGTAGTTCCTCAGCTGTCTGGTTGCACTCAGCAACGAGTGCCTGGTAACGACCTTTGAAGTAGAAGTAAGCGAATACTGCCAGAATCGCAACGATTAGTCCCCACATAGTGGTAAGAAGAGCGATAGAGATCTGTCCCGCAAGTGCTGCTGGATCTGCATCTCCGTCTTCCAATTTAGCAAACGCTCCGATCATACCGAAAACCGTTCCGAATAGTCCTAACATCGGAGCCGCTTGTGCTACGAGTGAGATGAGGTTAATCCAAACCATGTTCTTTCTTCCTTCATTGATGGAGAAGTCCGCCATGGAATCTTCTACGCCGTCTCTTCCGAGGTCTTCTGGGCGAGTCGCGTCCACATTTGGAAGCGCGTATGCCATCATTCTACCGAGGTAAGAGGGATGAGATGCAGAGAGCTCAATAGCAGATCTAACACGGCAGTTTACCATGTGATCTAGAAGTGCTCCCTTGAGGTCATCTGGGCAATACTTTGATTTTGATAAGTTGATGAAATTGTAAACTGAAAGTCCAATCAGGGAGATGAGACCAAATGCAACAATGAAAATGGT
>CAKZMG010000030.1 GCA_937128235.1 uncultured Verrucomicrobiales bacterium | reverse complement strand
CTACCACGCTCGAAATCATCATCCTCACCATCATCCACCCCCAGCGCAGCCTGCTCCATAGCATCCACCTCCATCAGAGGTGTTACACCATTCACAGCGCCCATCCCACTCCTCACCTGCACCGGCTTCAGTGCATCATTCACCCGCTGCGCCCTAGCATCAGTCTGCATATCCCATGCACTCCACCCCTCACCATAACTACTCATGAAGGCACCCCCCCCTAAAATCACAAGACTCACACTCATTCTCAGCACGACCCTGCACACCCGGAGCAGAACCAAAACACCTTGGCAACCTCACATCAACATCATGAATCTCCCTAAACAACCCCTCAGAAACAAAAATAATACCCAACTCCCTAACCTCAGCAACAGATCGCCAATACAGAACCGCATCATACTGCCGCCTTACATTACCATACCCAGGAAGCACAACCATAGTCCTACCAGCCACACCACACACTTCATCAACTGAACTAACCAACCGCACATCCGCACGCTTCAATCCACACATAACACACAACCGCTTAGCATGCTCCACCATACTCCCCACCACAAATACAGGACGCGGCAGAGTAGCTATCTTGATCATAAAACCTCTCAATTCCTCACTCATTATAACGCACTATTAGAGTTAGAATTCACCGAACCACATTCGCCAGCCTCTGGCCTCAACTCATTCACAAGATCCAACACCTGCTCCCAAGCCGACACCAACGGATCATCACCATTAGACTCAGCAGCCACTAACAGACCAGCCACAGCCGAACGCAAAACCCCCGCATCTATCCCAGCACTTTCACCTTTTCCCTTTCCCCTTTCACCTTCCCCCTTAGGCTCAACAGCAATCCTCACCATATCACCCAGACTCGCACAGCAATAAATTACCTCACTCACACTAGGCATAATAGGCACACCATAAGCACGCCTCGCACCACTCACCACACGCTGAAACCTCACCTCCATCAGCACCTCAGCACCACCCACCATCACAGGCACCTGCACCGTATAGAAATCATCATACACAGGCGCACTATCCAGATTAAGACAGCACAGCTCCTCCAGCACACCACTAACCAGCGCACCCCTCTT
>CAKZMG010000029.1 GCA_937128235.1 uncultured Verrucomicrobiales bacterium | reverse complement strand
ATTTGTCCGCTAATCTCACTATTACTATTAAAAGTAAGCAGTAAGCCGCCATTCTCACCGAAGTGCACCTGAGAGCATATTTGATCTTCAATTTCCATTTCTTTGTAAGCTTCCGTATATAACAAGGATTCTCGATAAGTTGATTGATCAGTAATGCCCAATATACTCTTCGGATAACCCCAATTTATCACTCTGTCATCTATAAAAATATGGTGAAATAAAGGATGCGTATTGATATGCTTAAATACCTCAGACTTCAAATGCGGGTAAGTTTTGTCGAGAAAATGAGTCCCCGCCATTTCTGTAAAATTCAGCTTACCATCATGGACATTCCATGTAGCTGAATGACAATTTATTATTGGGGGAAGCTCTTCTAAAACAAAGTACTTTAGCTCGTCAATATTCTTAGTTTGGTGGATTTTACTAATTGTCTCTTGAATACTAGTCCATTCAAGCGGTGTCATTTCGGATTTCATTTAAAGTTTATATATAGATTATGGAGGGTGGCCAGGACATTAGGCAAAAATACACCTATGGATGAATACGCATGTATGCGTATTGTGTTAATGTTTAGTTTATCTAATTATAAGTTCATCCCTAATAAAACAACTATTAAGTTAGGATTTTAAGTTATGAAAACACAAAATATTAAAAATAGTAACAAAATAATAACAGTATTCACTAGCACCATGTTAACTCTAACAGCTTACGTGAATGCCCAGACTGCTACTAACAGTGGCATGACAGGCACAGCAGGTAATGGAAACACACCTACAGACTGGTCTTCGGGTGCAACCACTCCTGATATATACACACCCTCAACAGCAACAAGTGGAGGATTCTCTACCCCTCCAGACGGATCATTTGTTGCTATGATTGCGACTACTACCAATTCAGGCACCGAATATATACAACAAAGTATTTCAGGTTTAACTGATGGGCAACAGTATGAAATTCATTATGATTTCGCACGTTCGAACGCTAATACTCTTAATACCCCTGGTGCATTTGATATTACGTTTGGTAGTCAAACACTCTCTTCAGGAGTCGCAGAAATAGCTTGGAATCAAGAATCATTAATATTCATAGCCACTACTGAAATTCAAACCCTTCGATTTAGTCCAAAAAAAGCATCAAGTGGCTTTGCTTCATATCTGGGGCTGGACAATGTTACAATAACCACGAAAGGCGTTCCTGAGCCATCAAGCGCAGCATTACTTGGTCTCGGTTCTCTAGGCCTATTAATTCGCCGAAACAGATAGAAAACTCTAAAATCTACCCTAATAACGCACTTAAGTTAAGTTTATCAAAGATAATATAATTCCTAACCATTTTCGTGAAATTTCATATTTTTATCGCAAATATTCATAGCAGTTTAGTAATATGCTATCATGGAAAAAATCTGACCAAAACACAGAACTACAATTCATCTGGATTTTTTGTTTAACGAGTTTCGCTATTTTAGCTTAACCGACTTCCCGTTAAATCTGTTACACTATTGATAATCAACACTTAACATGATTAACAGGAGTCTGAAAATCACGAATACGCACATATACGTATATCTAATTTACCTTTAGTTTACTACAAAATGCACCCCCTAAATAAGGGATATATAAATTATGAACAAAAAAATAATAACCGCCTTAACCTATTCTAGCTTTGCCTACTCTACCACATTACTAGCTTGCGCCCCTACTGGTAGCGTTGATAACCATATAGTGAATGACTGCCCTGTCATATTATCCTACGACTTCGAGCCAGGCGATATCACAGATGTAATTACTAGCTCAGTAATAAATCAAAATATCTCAGGAGGAACAGCGTCAGCTAGCTCTACTAACGATTTTGGATACACAGCAAATAACGTTTATGTGAACAATAACGGCTCCAATAAAATTGAAGTTACGTTTACCGTCGCATCCGGCAAAACTATCGAATTAGAAGGTATACAGTTATTAGATTATTGGTCGACAGAGCCAACTCCAGATAGTGCTTGGGATGATGTTATAGTCTCTCTAGCTATCAATAACTTAGCGATCGCTCCAACTGATTTAAATGGTAATGCCGTTATGTTACCACTTACAGGCTGGAGGGGGACTACAGATGGCTTATCTGCAAGTGATGAATACTGGGAATTTGCAGAGAGTTCAAAAAATACACCCAGTAGCTATACATTGACTGCTAATGATGGGGATTTAGTTTCTATTAGTCTTATAACTGCTGGAGGAACAGTTTCAGGCCCAAGAGCAACCAATAAACTAGCAATTGGCGGAATGGTTATCCATGGATGCGTGGTTCCAGAACCTTCATCATCCTTACTTCTTATATCCAGTTTAACAGTTTTTATTCTTAAGCGAAAGAGGTAAAATTTAGCGAGAATGCCCCCTCAGGGCGTTTGACTTGAGGGGGCGGATGGGCGGAGTTTTTTTTACGACTACGCTGGAGTAGAAGGTATTTCTAGCACCCACTTCAAACCGAACGTAAGTATCTCCCGCATGCGGCTTTACGTAGTAGTTCGTCAGTTTACTACCGAGATATCCTTTCTATCGTGGAGCTATTCTTAGCTTGCTGGTATATAGAACTTGTCCCCAAAAACGGGTTCTTTTTTATCATAGTGTTAAAAAACAGCTTATAAGCTCTATTCTTTCACTTTTCATGGATTCTCCCAATTTTTTTGAGCAGTGAACTCATCTTTCGCCTTTTTCTCTATTTTAGGCTACAGTTCTTCTGTCGTTCCTTCCGTTATCTGGGCTCTAATTTTTAGCTCAAGCTACTTCTCGCAATCTTCTCTCCTTTTTTCTAGTCGTGCTATCAGCCAAAGGTTGTGAGCCAGGAGTGACCAGCTAAATGATAGACTGCTATTTTGGAATCCTTTGCTTCTAATAGGATTCCCTACGAATAGCCTTCCGATGATACTCACTTGTGCCTCTGCCCGTGTAGATGTTAAAATTCCCCTATTCCCATCACTCAATCCTAAAGAAGGCTTCAGCCTTATCCGTGCGCTGTGCAAGCGCAGAAAGCTTGTGATTCCAAAAGATGCGTTCAAGGAACTAGAAAATCTCATTCCCGTTTTACTCACACCAGGAGCAGCTGAGGCGATCTCTGTCCAGACCTTCCGTGTTCATAAAACGACGGATATGGATGCACTTCAATCACTCAAGGCATGCCTCAGTGACTACCGCCCACCCGTGCCTATGGACACTCTAAAATTCCAAATGCGCATAGCCGCCCAAGAAGCAACTGATGCGAGTCTCATACCTAAGGAACTAGATAATCTGTTAGAGAGTTAATCACCTAACAGATTCCATCGATAAAACTAACTGACGCACAGTGGTGAATCACTCTCTTTGTAGTCATTTTTACGCAAAATAGTGCTTTTACGTCAGAAATTCAAAAAACTTTCATCTTTTTTCACTTTTCTTAAATTTAATTAGATCACTGTGAATCAACAAGTTACCTAAAACCCACAAGATTAACTATTCACTAATTCTAAATGGTTACCTCATAAAAGGGTTGCGCTTTCTGAATCACCCGCTTAGAAGGTGGCGGGCATAGCCCGAAACCCAAACCGTAACTCACTAAAAACGAGATACATACACAATCAAACCATTAAATTATGAAACACTATTTCACAAAAACTGGACTCATTCTCATTGGATTCATGGCTTTCACTAGCTGTGCATCATCTGGCTCATCCACAGCAGTAGCAACGAAGAAAACCACTAAGAAAGAAACAGTAGTAAAAAGCACTTCCAAGAAGATAGGCAAAGATAAACATGGAATGCCTACTTACACAGACAACTCAAGAACCCGCTACCTTAGAGCAACTGCATACTCACACATGGAGAAAGAGCCAGGAGCACCTGGACGTAAAAATGCAGCAGGCACCACACTCAAGTATGGCAGCACACGTAGTGCAGCAGCAGACTGGTCTAGACTACCACTTGGAACCAAATTCAAGGTCGTAGGTAAGCCAGGAGTTACTTATGTAGTTGATGACTACGGTTCAGCGCTCGTCGGTACGAACACTATCGATTTCTTCTACCCCTCTCTCCGTGCAATGCGTAACTGGGGAACTCGTAAAGTGACTATCCAGATCATCCAGATGGGATCATTTGAGCGTAGCGCAAAGCTTCTCAAAGGTCGCCTCCACGCTAAGCATTGCCGCAAGATGTATTACGCGATCAAAAATAAGAAATCGAAATCAGTTGCAAGCAACTAATCATCGCTAGTTTTTCAACGAACAAATTATCAGCCATGTTGTTCTGCAACATGGCTTTTTTTGTCTTTACCTTCTGAGGTTTCAAGACTAAAAACACCTCATAAATCAAACGCAATTTCACACTATCATGATGGCACGTAAAACAATCGAATTCGTAATCAAGCTCTTCATCATCGCGCTAGTCGCCATGGCAGGACTTTATACTTTCAATGTATTAAACCAAATGGGCATTATTTCGTAACTTTAGGGAGCTTCTGGCAACCTGCTTTATGACAGATACGCAGGAAAAATTTTCATTTTCAAGGCGGAAAAAGACCCGCTATCCACAGATAATGGTTCTTTTTCTAACGAAGAAAATTGAAATTTTAACAAGTAGATGGCATAAATGAGGTTGCCATAAGTTCCCTTTAAGTGATGAGCCACTCTGCACACACAGAGAAATCTTTTCAATCTTCCCTCCCCTTCATCTTCTCAAGAGTTGTTCCAGCGATTGCTGTTGGGTTATTTTTATTGATCGGTATTAGGCTGTTTACTCTGGAGCCTCCATCCGAGCCAAGCGTTCAGAGTTTTAGAAACTGGCAAGAAGCCGATGCTCCCTTTGGCTATCCCTTAGAGAGTAAAGTAGCGCAAAAATTTGATCCTAAATTCCATTTTCATAGTCCGTGGGAACGTGCCGCCATCCCCCGCACCGAGCAATTTGAAGCAGCCATGGGAACAGAAACCTGGGCATACACCTACAATGCTCAGCCATTTAACTCTCTCAATAAAAAACGTGGCGGAAACCATAGCGGTGATGACATCAATGGCATTGGTGGGCAGAACTCAGACCTAGCAGATCCTGTGTTTGCTGTGGCAAACGGACTAGTCGTTTACAACGGGAACCCTCACCCAGGATGGGGAAACTGCATCATTCTTGCTCACAGATCAGCGGATGGAAAAATCATTCACAGCATGTATGCACACCTACTCAGCACCCACGTTTCATACATGGAGCAGATTCCGAGAGGCTATGTGATAGGGACAGTAGGACAGGCAGACGTAGGCTACCTCGCTCACCTTCACCTCGAAATGCGTGAGTCCGATGGAGTGTCCCCATTTCTCAGTGGTTACCCATCGCTCACTCAGCATGATAGACTAAATCCTACTCAAGTGATCCAGAGCTATATGGCTAAAGGAGCTGATCTCTATAACCCATCAGTGCTCGACATCGCTCAGGTGACTCGCGTGCGACCTGATCTAGAAATGGATATAGAATCTGCTAAAGAGTATATGAAATATAAGAAGAATGCTCCTAAAACTGAACGCGAATAGCATTTACTGGCTGCACCTCTGCACGGAGCTTCTCCATCAGCTTCGGAGCGAAGAGTGAGCTGGCTTCAATATCTGCACCTTTAAGAATTTTACCTGTCCAGCTGTTACAGCTACGCCCTATGAAATAGAGTCTCCTAGCTCTAAAAAATGTGCTGTCTGCTTCTACTCCTGACCCGACATTGATCATTTTACCATGATGATCTTTTCTAATGGTTTTCTTAATATTCACCATCATTTTCTCCAGCTGCGATGGAGTCACATCAAAGGTCTTTAACTGACTGTGAGGATAGTGCTCATAGGGAGTTTCACTGAACCTCTCTAAGTGAACCACTGATTTTGTAGGAAGAAACAAGGAAGTCATCACAGTGCCGAACCCTACTTTTTTCACCCTAAATGCATGCTCATCTCCCCAGCCAAACTCTAAATACTTAGCGTGACCCGCCTCTAGCTCATCGAGCCAATCAATAGAGGTAAGTTTTTCTACATCCGATTTTTTCACAACGACCCCTGTGTGCCAGCCATGGCTGAACACATGGACTCTAACAGACTTAGGCTTCTTTGGAAGTGTCACAGGAGCCACATGTGGCTGAGTAGGCGGGAGCGTATGTAGATCTATACAGCTAGTCACTGCTAGACAGCAGATGCCCAGAAAATAATAATACCAGTACTTATTACTAGCTCTCACCCTTTGCTCTAGGCTCAGCTGAGACGGTATCACTCGCACTAGAGCTCGTCACAAATGGTCCGCCTTCCATCGGAGCTACTCCTGTGAATGCCACATCTGGCATTTCAGTAGGCTTACCTGCTAGCGGAAATTCCTTTCTCAGTGGATGATACGGATAGCCCTCCCACATGAGGATACGCTTGAGGTTAGGGTGATCTGTAAAACGAATCCCCATCATATCATAGACCTCGCGCTCGTGCCAATCAGCAGTTGCCCATATATCTGAAACGGTATCTACTTCCTCATCCTCAGAGACAGGAACCTTAATCCGAACATGCTCTGAGTCATCGAGTGTGGAGAGTTCATAAACAACCTCAAATCTAGGATCAATCGATTCATGATCTACGCTGCAAATATCTAACAGCATTTCCAGATTCAAATGATCTCGGCAATACTGCATCACTGCCTTCAGTGCCTGCTTCTGAAGAACAACCGTATGCTCACCTCTAAATTCTTTCGTGCTGATGACATAGTCACCGTAGTGTTTCTGAATTTTTGTTACTAATTTACTCATGTTAAAATCTAGATTAAATTTCTAATCCCTTCACCACTTCTTCCTCAGGCTCAGCTTTCAGCCCCTTCATAGAATGCTCAGTGTCTATCTTTTCTTGCAGCCTCATCAGCCCTTCGATCAGAGCCTCTGGACGCGGCGGACAGCCAGAAATATAAACATCCACTGGGATCAATCTGTCAATCCCCTGAAGAGTAGCGTAGCTGCGGAACATCCCGCCAGATGAAGCACAGGCTCCCATAGCGATACACCATTTTGGCTCAGGCATCTGATCCCACACCCTCTTCACCGCAAGTGCCATTTTATAAGTCACCGTCCCAGATACAATCATCACATCGGCCTGGCGTGGTGAAAAACGCATCACCTCAGCACCGAAACGAGAAATATCAAACCGAGAAGAAGCAGTAGCCATCAGCTCGATCGCACAGCACGCCAATCCCATCGGCATCGGCCATAGTGAGTTTTTCCTCATCCAGTTGATAGCAGCATCCACACGCGTGAAGATGATGTTACCCTCTACCTTAGAGTCATAAACGTAATCGGTGAGTTCCTCTGCTGCCTGTTCTGATGTCGTTGAAGGGATTGCTGATACCATAGTTCTAAAATTTGTTAGCGGCATACTAACTAGACATGATGCATTCTCAAGCCTTATTCTGAAAAACTCTGCCTGTTTCAAATCTTGCACATTGAACAATCCAACGACATAATTCCGCCCGATGACTCCAGCCAACATTGTCACCATCATCCGTATCTTGCTGATCCCCGTATTTGCGGTGTTCGCTGTGCGTTATGGTGCATCGATCAAAGCTGGAGAACCCCAGGAAATGCTCCGCTGGTTCTCCCTCAGCGCCTTCATCATCGCCGCTGCTGGTGATGGGCTGGATGGCTATTTGGCTAGGAAATTTGGCAAAACTAAGCTCGGCTCATTTCTTGACCCTCTCTGTGATAAAGTCCTGATGCTAGTAGGACTCATCGTCCTCAGCCAAGTCTCCTGGAGCACCCACGGTTGGGTCATCCCGGGGTGGTATGTGGTCATGGTAGTGGCACGAGATGTCTCCATCGCCACTGGCTGCGTGTTCATTTTACTTACTGGCAAGAAACTCCAAGTCAACACCAACTGGAGCGGAAAAGCCACTACCGTCGTTCAGTTGTTTACATTAGGCTGGGTCATGCTAAAAGTAGTCCCCTTCAGCCCGCTGATCCCCACCGTAGTAGCTGCCGTATTCACCCTCTGGTCATCATGGTTCTACGTCCGCGAAGCCCTCCGTCAGCTCCAGCCAGAATAGAAAAATTTCATCATCACTCAACTTCAATAAATCATCATGATCAACATCGCCATCGTAGGACGCCCGAATGTGGGCAAGTCTGCCATTTTTAATCGTCTCGCAAACCGCAAGATCGCCATTGTGCATGACCAGCCAGGAGTGACGCGAGATCGTATAGCCGCACCATGCGCGCTCACTGAGACTCCTTGCACCATCATTGACACAGGCGGAATCGGAGCCAAGCTCGATGACGGATTCCTAGACCAAGTTACCATTGAGGCTGACATTGCCATGGACACAGCAGATCTCATTTTATTCGTAGTAGATTCTCGTGAAGGACTCAGCCACATTGAGACCGAGCTCGCATTGAAACTCCGCAAGGCAAAACACCCTATCTTGTTACTCCTAAATAAAGCCGACCATGCGGAACAAGAAGCTCAGCTGGGTGACTTTTCCAGAATGGGATTCGGAGCTGGCATTCCTGTTTCAGCTGAGCATGGTCGCGGATTTCACGAACTCATTTCTAAAATTGAAGATGTCATTCAGCCCATCGCTACCGAAAGAGCCGAGAAGATGGCAGATGCGGAAGAGCACGTTGCTAGAGAAGGTCTAAAAATAGCCATCGTGGGAAAACCAAATGCTGGAAAATCCTCACTGATTAATGCCATTCTAAAAGACGAGCGCACCATCGTTTCTGAGATAGCTGGCACCACCAGAGATGCCGTGGATGTGCCATACGAATACGCTGATGAACAGCACACTCTTATCGATACCGCAGGACTCAGACAACGATCAAAAATGGATACTTCAGTCGAAGTATTCTCAGCGATGCGGACAGAAAAATCCATCCGCCGCTCGGACATCTGCCTACTCGTGATCGATCTCGAAGCGGGAATTTCTGCCATGGATCGCAAGATCGCCCAAGTCATCCAGAAAGAACATAAACCTTGTCTCATCATCTTAAACAAGTGGGACTTATTCCACCCAGGGATGCAGCGTTCTGAGAGACTTGAAAAAGCGGAGAAGCAAATCCGCACCGAACTTTTCTTCCTCTCCTACGCTCCCTTTGCGGCAGTTTCGGCTAAGGAAGGCCAGCATATTAGTCAGGTCTTTGGGCAGCTTACGAAGATCCGTGAAGCATCGAAAGAAACGATCACTACCGGTGCTCTCAATCGACTTTTACAAGATGCCTTTGAGCTCAAGCCACCGAGCATACACAAGAAATTCCGCAAGCGCGTAAAACTCCTCTACGCCACAGCCGTAGTGAATGACCGCTACACCGCCATTCCAGTTCCCTCCTACATCCTCTTCGTCAATGACAAGCGTCTAATGCAGGAAAACTATGAGCAGTATCTCTCTAACAGAATCCGTGAGAAATACTACGCACCAGCCATCCCGATTGTATTTTCTGTTAGATCAAGAAACAGGTCAAAGTCGTAAATGGACGTAATTTAACTTTATAGGTCTTATAAGTCTCATTAGACCTATAACAGTTAACTCTACTCCCCCTCAGCCTTATACTCAGGAAATACCAAAATCCGTTCCCCCGGCTTGCTCCACTTCAGGCGTTCGCGAGCCTTGATCTCTAGGTAACGTGGATCTTGCTGGATTGCTCGGTACTCACGGTCCGCACTATCCTTTGCTTCAGAGGCAATACGGAGCTTCTCTTGCCACTCCGTATTGTACGATTCCTCCATCTCATCAGCATCGGATAAACTAGGTAATGCTGTGACAGGTAAAATGGCACAGAGAACGATGATTAATAGGCAGAAAGCAAGACGGTTCACCGTATTCATCTGCGCATTTCTAGTGCGCAGACGTTGATGGCGAACGTAAAGTTTGCGTAGCTGATCTGTGTCTTTTTGACTCATTTGTATCCCGAGGTTAGGCTGTTACACTTATTTAGTGTAGCCTAAACATCAGGATACATTAAATTTTACAGATTACCAGCATAAATTGCATCTTCTCCAAGTGCTTCCTCGATGCGGAGCAATTGGTTGTATTTCGCGATGCGGTCTGAGCGGCTCATGGAGCCAGTTTTGATCTGCCCTGCATTCGTCGCAACCGCGATGTGTGCGATGGTGCTGTCCTCGGTCTCGCCTGATCGGTGAGAGATCACTGAGTTATACTGATGTATTTTTCCTAGCTCGATCGCATCCAGAGTCTCAGTGAGTGTTCCAATCTGGTTCACTTTAATGAGGATTGAGTTTGCTACTCCGAGATCAATTCCTTTTTGAAGGAACTCAACGTTAGTAACGAAAAGATCATCACCTACGAGCTGAACCTTATCACCAATGGCATCTGTGAGAGCCTTCCAGCCATCCCAGTCATTCTCATCACATCCATCTTCGATAGAATCGATTGGATATTTTTCTGAGAGTTCTGCGAGGAATGCAGCCTGCTGATCAGAGGTAAGTTTTTGCCCGCCTTCGCCTTCAAATTTTGCGTAATTGTAAACTCCATCTTCAAAGAACTCAGAAGCAGCACAATCTAGAGCGAACGTAATGTCTGAGCCAACTTTGTAGCCAGCTTTTTCCACTGCGAGTGACACGGTATCAAGCGCATCAATAGTGCCGTCAAATGTAGGAGCAAATCCACCTTCGTCCCCTACTGCTGTGCTGAGTCCGCGATCATGTAGCACTTTCTTGAGGCTGTGGAAAATCTCTGCTCCCATTCGGATAGCTTCGCTAAATGTAGGCGCACCGATCGGACGGATCATGAACTCCTGAAACGCGATAGGAGCGTCTGAGTGAGAACCACCATTGATGATGTTCATCATTGGCACAGGAAGAACTTTAGCATTTGGTCCACCGAGGTATCTGTAGAGCGGTAGCCCTGCGGATGATGCCGCTGCGCGCGCTGCTGCGAGAGATACACCAAGGATCGCGTTCGCTCCGAGATTCTTCTTATTCTTGGTTCCATCGAGATCGATCATTATTTTATCGATGCGAGCCTGCTGTGATGAACAAACGCCTAGAAGCGCTGGCTTGATCTTATCATTCACATTAGCCACAGCGGTAAGAACACCTTTTCCAAGGTAGCGAGATTTATCTTCATCACGGAGTTCGCATGCCTCATGCTCACCAGTGGATGCTCCACTAGGTACTGCTGCACGACCAAAATGACCGTTTGCGAGGATTACATCTACTTCTACTGTTGGATTACCACGTGAATCAATGATTTCACGTCCTTTAATATCTACTATGCTTGTATCTGACATGTTATTTTTTATCTAAAATTATGCGTTGTATGCTTTGATCGCTTTCACGGTCATTGGCTGATTGACTACATCTACCTCATCACCCACTTGGCTGCCAAGTAGAGATTGTGCCATTTCTGAGAGATAGGAAATAACGTCATTATCTGGATCGGAATCCCAAGCTCCAAGAATAGTCATTTCCTTCTTCTTACCACCTGCATCTAATGTGACAACAGTCCCTATTTTAACAGCATCTGGCTCGATATCCGCAAAATCAGTTCCTTGAACATTACTGAGTGCTTTCTCGTGATCTGCCTTTCTGCGCATCAGGACTTTTTGGTTATCCTTAGCCATGTGGTATTCCGCATTCTCACGCAAGTCACCGTATGACTTCGCTATCTTGATGTCTTCACGGTTCTGAGGAATCTGATTATCAACGATATCCTTATACTCAGCCTTGCGTTTATCGATGCTGTCCCATGAGGTAATGACATCATTGCTGGACTGCTCAGCCTCACCAGACACTAGATCTTGCGTAGCTGGTGCCGCCTTAATGACTCTTGCCATCAGAGATTTTCTATCCAGTTCTGGGAAAATTTGTCCTTGGTGAAGTTTGCGTCCGAAGTTCTTTGCCTCATTCGCATCTGCCTTTTCAAGAAGATCAGCGATGAGTTCCTTGTCTTCCATAAAGTAAGTCTGGAGACGTGAACTCTTGCGCGGTCCGCTATCCATCGCATCTCTCTCAAGCAAGCTCAAGACAGCATTTCCTACCTCGTGATCAAACACCGGCTCTGCAAGCTTCTTGCGCTCACGGCAAATCCATAATAATGAATCTGGTCCGAGCGTTCTGCCCGTGATGTGTGTTCTGAGAAAGACATAAAGGTAATCACTCTTTTCTTCTTCGATAAGTAGCTTCGCAATCTCAGCTAGTCCTCTCGGTCCAACCGTATCGAAGATTCCTAAAATTTCCTTCACCCAAGTATCACCAAATGCCGCCGGATATGCCTCGAACACTTTGCGCTGTCGTGCCGCTGGAAGCGAACCTAGCTCATCACCTATTTTAGTACTCTCAGTCTGAATGAGATCGCTAAGACGAAGCGCCGAATCCTCAAGCACAAGGTTATCTGAAACCTCCATCAGGTCATTTCTACCTACTAACAGATCGAGCGCTTGCCCTAGGTGAAGTTTGATTCCCTTGCGAACGGTCGCATCTATATCTGAGGCAATTTTTGCCTGAGCTTCTGCATCATCCCTAACATGGGAGAAATCCTTAATGATCGCTTCCAGAGCGCGTGCCTTAGTCTTTAGATCTTTAGCCTCAAAATAATCTGAAACGAGTGACTCACCAGGGGTAAGGTTTTCATCACGGAGCACAAGTGGCTCTGTTCGTTTAGTGGGGACTACCGCAGCACGGCTTTCTCTGAGAGCCTTTTTTGCTCCTTCCCACCACTTTTTATAATCTGCCTCTGGGATAACTGATCCGATCAATTCACGTTCTAGCTGATCTAACTTCAGCGTTCCTCCAAGACTCTTTAAAATTCTAACTACAAGTGCAACCGGATCTTCCTTCACAAGACCTCTAAGCTCTCCCATCGACTCTAGCTTCTGCGCGCGGAAATGATCCTCGTCTAACACCTCAGTTTTCTGAAGCGCAAACTTGAGCCCCATTTCCTGGTTCTCATTTTGCTCAAAGTCAATCACTAGCTTTCCAGCCTGAATGTCCCATGACTTTACTTTTCCTGCTCCCCAGTTCTTGTGAAGACAAAATTTTCCAGGTGCGAGTTGGGATAATCTCTCTCCGACTTCTTTTGAAATCCGGCCAGCTTCTACTAATTTAGCTACATCAGGGTGCATTCCTGAATACTGATAAAAAAAAGCATATTTTGCAAGGTAATAGCAGATTATTTTTGATAAATCAAGGAAAGATTAAGCTTCCGAAAGAAATGGTTTTGTTAGAAGCTTATTCCACAAGGGTTTAACCACAATTACTCAAGCGAAAAATCAGTCTCATCACCGAAATCCTTAGGAGCTCGCACCACCCGATCCACACTATGCTTGGTCACTATATTACCCTTAGCAGCTCTTCCTTTCACCGCTATTTCTCCAAACTGGAATGGACGTGCTAAGTTTCGCAAACGGAGTGCAGGTTTCAAATGGACAACGAGTAAGTTATTTTGACTCTCTTCCTCTGAGCTGTGCACAGCAAAATACATGATCCGTGTACCCTTCGTTCCCTTAGTGAGTTCATACTCCTTATCGCGTGTGATTCCTCCTATTTTAAAACGCTTCGCAAACAGTGAACCATCTCTCCCGTCACGATAAATCATAGAGTAGATTTTCTCTTCATCCTTTCTTAGAATTGAAACATGCAGCGGACGTTTCCCCACAAAAAGTTTCTCCGCTACCTTCATCACCTTGAGTTTTCCATCATTACTAAATACGACGACATCATCTAGCTGTGAACATTTTTCGACAGCCTCTTCCTTCTTGAGCCCCCAGCCAGCAAAGCCGTTTTTCGTATCAAGATAGAGCGTTTCATTTGCCATCACCACTTGTGTTCTATCTACTTTGCCAAACTCAGCAATCTCAGTCTTCCGCTCTCGTCCCTTACCAAACTTCTTCTTCAAATTCTCAAAATACTTGATCGTAAATCGAGTCAGATTCCGTAGATTTTTCTCTACCTCGGCAATCGCCTCTTCGAGAGCATTGATCGCCTCATCTGCCTTGAAACTATCGAACTTAGAAATTCGCTTAATTTTAATCTCAGTAAGCCTAACAATATCTTCCTCCGTCACCTCACGGAGCAGCAACTTCTTAAACGGCTCAAGCCCCTTATCAATCGCTTCAATCACTGCTTCCCACGTCTCACATTCTTCGATGTCTCTATAGATTCTATTCTCGATGAATATCTTCTCCAGTGAGCTAAAATGCCACTTATTCTGCAATTCACCTAGCTTGATATCCAGTTCTAACTTGATCAGATCTTTAGTAAGAAATGTGCTGTGCTTCAAAATCTCAGACACACCCATGAAACTAGGTTTGCCATCAATGATCACACAGGAGTTCGGCGAGATACTCACTTCACAATCCGTAAACCCATACAGCGCATCGCGGCTCATCTCCGGGTCTGCTCCCACTGGAAGATGGACTAAAATATCTGCCAGAGCTGCCGTGTTATCCTCTATTCTGGAAATCTTAATTTTGCCCTTCTCATTCGCATTTACGATGTTGTCCATCAGACCACCCGTCGTTACTCCAAATGGAACCTCAGTGATTCTCAGAAGCCGCTTGCTTTCGATGGAAATCTTTGCGCGCACTCTTACCTTACCACCTCTAACACCATCATTATAATTACTCGCATCCATCAGCCCTCCAGTCGGGAAGTCTGGTAGTAATTCAAATGGTTGCTTGCGAAGAACTGAGATACATCCGTCTATCACCTCGATGAAATTATGCGGTAATATCTTACAAGCCAAGCCCACTGCAATCCCCTCCACTCCTTGCGCTAACAAGAGTGGGAACTTCATTGGCAATGCCACTGGCTCCCTATTCCTACCATCATAACTAGCTGTCCACTCCGTAGTCTTAGGATCAAATGTGATTGCATTAGCAAACGGAGTCAGACGCGCTTCGATATATCTAGGTGCCGCCGCTCGGTCACCAGTAAGCACATTCCCCCAGTTTCCCTGAGTATCAATAAGTAAATCCTTCTGCCCCAGCCAGACCATCGCATCCCCAATACTAGCATCTCCGTGAGGGTGATACTTCATCGTGTTGCCTACCACGTTTGCTACTTTATTATAGCGACCATCATCCATTTCATTCAGAGAATGCAGGATACGTCTCTGTACAGGCTTGAGCCCATCATTCACATGCGGCACTGCACGTTCTAAGATTACATAACTCGCATAATCGAGAAAATAATCTGAATACATATCCCTTAGCGTCACTTCTGGCTTCTCTTCCTTACTCATAAATAATTACTTAGCTTTGCTTAACTATCCTCTCTCAGCCCAAACAGTCAAGCACAGAGTCAAATGTTTCATGAAACTCCATTTTGTTAGACCATTTTTCCTTACATATTTGCCTCTTCTTCAGAACCAAATAATACAGATTTTGCATAGTGTTTTAATTGACTTGATTATTAATAAACACACTTTCTGAGATTTCCATAAAGACTATCAAAGCAACCTAAAAATTAACTATTACTTACTATGCCTGCGGAAAGTATGTTGCATTATAGATTAAATCAAAAAATAGAAAATCAGCACAATTCATTTATCAAATAGTCTTTATTTTCTAGATGATTTCAGCTCAAAAAACTATCGCATAATGAGCATTCGTTTTTGATTATTTCCCAGCTGAAAGTTGAATCAAGGTGATTCATTTCACCTAACCCCCGACTTATAGCTAATAACAATAAGAAATAACAATACAACATGAAAAGAAAACAAACAATAACTGCAATATGCGTAGCCCTCATTGGCGCACCAGCAGCTATGGCTTGCGCCCCCAATGGGAACGTGAATTACAACATGAATAGTGATTGCCCTACTATCTTGGCATATGACTTCACAAGTAATAGTCCTAGCTCTAGTGCCGCTGCTATAACAGGCACAAGCATCACTCCTGGTGCCACTACTGGCAATGTAACTAACCCTTGGAACAGCTCTACAGCAAATGGTGTATGGCAGTCTTCAGGCACAATGAATACACTGTCTATGTCCTTCTCAGCTACTCAAGCTATCGATCTTGAAGGACTACAGCTTACTAACTACTGGTCAACTGAGCCAACTCCATCAGCGAGCTGGGACAGAAACCAAGCTAAGCTGTTCGTGAATGGAGTACAAGTTGCCGCAACTGGCACATCCAACACCACCTCATTCAGAGGCTGGAAGGGCAATACGACTACTGGTCTCAATAGTAACGACTACTGGGAGTTCGCTACTAATTCTACACACACCGCATCCAACGGCACTATCGCTGTAAATGCAGGAGACACAGTAAGAATTGACATCATGACTACAAATACTCCTAGTGGAAATAACCAGCTTATCATAGACGGACTTCACGTCACTGGCTGTGTTGTCCCAGAACCATCATCAACAATGCTTCTAGGGCTTGCTGGTCTTGGATTCATCGCTCGCCGAAGAAGAGCATAATTACGCAGTTTAAAATAATTACACCTAACACCAACTCATCATGAGTTGGTGTTTTTTTTGTGCCAGAGAAAGAATATTCTAATCCCTTATCATTTGAGGTTTGCTTAAAATTGAGATTTTCTTTACCTTTCAAAAATGAAATTAAAAAATCTTTTCCTCACCGCTCCCCTTTTATGCCTAAGCTTGTCTCTAAACTCAGTATTAGCAGATGATACAACCAAAAATAAAGACACCCCACTACACTCAGAGCTCGTAGTCGTCTCCGCGAACAAAGGATTAGAAGAAAAAGATCAAGAATTTCAACGATTATTCAATCATAGTAATTCCCCTGCCATTAGACTGACATTTATGGTCAAGACTAAGAACATTATTCAGGTAATGAAAAAATCTGTAACCACAAACAATTCTGAAGGTTGGAAATGTGGATCTTTTCCTAGAATTTCTGAAGATTCAGAAGCTGCCACGTTTGTCATTGAGAAAGAAGGAGATTTTCTAGGTAAAGCAAATGAAACAAAGGTAGAGGGCACTATTGAAATCCAAACTGGAACCAAACTCATTCCTAAAACGTTCTCCCTAATGTCTTTTGATGAGCCATTCCGGATGGATGATTTCGTCTTTACCCTTCTTCAAGATAAATTAAAAGTGGAAGGCAACCACAAACTCATCAAAGAACTCATTGTAGAGCAAGACGATAAGATCCTGAATACTTATGGGTCAGGCTGGTCAAATGATTCCAGAACTTACAATTACAAAGGAATCAATAAGGGAGCTAAAATCACCTTCTCATACTGGGACGGACTAGTGATAAAAAAAGTTCGGTTCGTCAAGAACTAAACCGCATTACACATTCCACGTTCCACAAAAAAAACATCGATACAGAGCGGTTATTTTTTACACTGAAATGTTTGATATTAAAAGGCACATTCAGATCATCGCTCTATTCTGTTCATTAACCAGTATCAAAAATTTATCTGGGGCTCCGCTCATCACTGAGTTCATGGCTAGTAATAGCCACACACTGGCTGATGAAGACGGAACCTACTCTGACTGGATAGAAATCAGAAACCCAGATTCTTCAGTAATCGATCTGAATGGCTGGTTCCTTACGGATGACCTTACTCAACTGACCAAATGGCAATTTCCTGATATCAGTTTAGCCTCAGATCAGCATCTCGTTATTTTTGCATCATCTAAAAATAGAAGCTCAGTAGGTGCCGAACTACATACTAATTTCAAACTAAGCAAAGGCGGCGAGAACCTTGCGCTTGTCATGCCAGATGGCATTACCATCGTCAGCCAGTATTCTTCATATCCAGCTCAAATCACAGACGTCTCCTACGGCACATCTACTCCAAATAAGGCTATTATTTCATTAGAGTATAAATCAATCGCGGAAACATATAGAATTTCAGAGCATTGGAGAAAATACACACAGTTCTTAACCGGCAGCTCATGGCTAGATAAACCTTCTACCAATGCGGGAGCTGATAATTTCGGACGTACTGGATTTTTTAAGCAACCGACTCCTAATCACATCAATGGAAATCATTCTTCTATTGGTATCCCTCAGAAGGTTACTTTTAGCCCTTCTTCTCGCCCATTTCTCGGTAACATCACTGTCAGGCTAAGCGGAAATGATACAGAGCAAACCATCCGTTACACTATCGATGGCAGCACTCCTACTACTTCCTCTAAGATAGCCCCAGAAACAATCTGCGTAAAATCTACTCAACGAATCCGAGCTGCGGTCTTTTCTTCAGATGGATGTAAAGGTCCAATAAATGATGCATTGTATAAATCAATTTCAGGGCCAAGTGATTTGGAGACTGCCTCTAGACCACTCCAGCCATACACAGTCACTAAAACAAATGAGAAACTCAACTCGCTATCATATTATAGAATTTCTGAACCAGACCCAAACTCAGCACTCGCTAGCCTAAACAGAGAATACAAAAATCCAACCCAACTCATCCCGAGAAAGACAGACACTCCATCAAAGACCAAATCAAAGAGGAAACAATCTCGTGATAAACAAAGTCACAGCGATGATATTCCTAAAATCATCATCAGTGAACTAAACTATCACCCGTTGAAAGCAACCAAGTCTGAAAAAGCTATCTCACCTAACCTCATTGAAGACCAATTTGAGTGGATAGAAATAAATAACGTTTCTAACAAGACCATCAACCTACGAGGAACGAAGGTCAAATTTGGACCTAGTGATGATAAAAATGATGTTGAACTATCTCTTAAACCCATCTCACTTCCACCAAAATCTAGAGCTCTGGTCGTTGCCGACTTATTCGCATTTCAACTACGGTATGGAAAAAAGTATGACTCAATTATAGCCGGCGAGTGGAAAACAAAATCACTCCCTAACTCAACCGGCAGCGTCACAATAATAGATCCTTTGGGTAACACCCTGACTAAGTGCTCCTATAAAGATTCTAAAGAATGGCCAAGCCGCGCAGATGGCAAGGGTTCTACACTTGAGTACATCGGCACTTCATACAGAGCTACTGATTACCTAAACCCTAAAAACTGGCGCGCTAGTAGCGAAATAAATGGCAGCCCTGGAAGGACAGGATCAGATCCTGACCAACGAGTAGTCATCAACGAAATTTTAACCCATACGGATCTCCCCTTGAGAGATAGTATTGAACTCTACAACACGACTAACTCCGCTATCAATGTTGGTGGGTGGTATCTAAGTGATACCAGCAATATAAAATCTGAAAAGAAATACCGTAAATTTAAAATTCCTAAAAACACAATCATTCAGGGGAAAGGCTACCTCGTCTTCGATGAATATGATTTTAACCCAGGAGGCGGTAAGTATGATACTGATTTTTCTCTAAAAGGTTCAAAAAATGATCATGTCTGGTTAATTTCAGCCGATTCAGAAGATAAGCTAATCCACTTCATCGACCACATCAAATTCGGTGCAGCTCTGAATGGAGTATCCCTGGGACGCTCGCCAAATGATCATGAAAAATCATCAAGCATTGTCACTCCACTCCGTTCTATCACCTTAGGATCTAGCAATGATCTCCCCTCTGTAGGGAAAATAATGATCAGCGAAATCCACACTAACCTCTCCGATCAAGACTCTGATCTCAAGTTTATAGAAATAGTAAATACTTCTGGTAAAAGGCAACCTCTTAATCACTGGACAATCCGAGGGCTAGTAGAGTTTGATTTCAAAAACATCCATCATATTCCTGCTGGGGGAGTCATCGTCATTGTCCCATTTGATCCAGAAGATACCACCAAGAAAGAAAAGTTTAAGTCACACTTTAACATCAACCAAGACACCATACTTATCGGCCCATGGACACCTCAAAACATCCAGCCTTACGACATGCGCAAGGGTAAAGGCAAAGGCAAGATCATCCTCCATCGAGCAGATTCCCCCCCCGCAGAGCAACCAGACTTCTACCCGCAAGTCATCGAAGACCAAATAAACTATGACACAAACGATGGCTGGATTATAAAACCTAACTTCTCATTAAATCGGATAGGTCCCAAGCTATATGGAAACTCCGCCAGCAACTGGCTACTAAAGGCACCAACTCCGGGCATCTCACAACTAGGCTATCACGTTTGGATTCGCTATTATTTCCCCGCTATGGGAAAGGATAGCCATACTAACAGCGACTCTGATCAAGATGGTCTTTCTAATCTTGAGGAATATGTTAGAAACCTAAATCCTACTAAAGCAGAGAATCACATACCAGCCCTTACTGATTTCAAAATAGCAGGAGACTATCTGAACTTCAGCACCATCAGTCTCGAAAGCAAAAAAGATGTATCTCTCATTATTCAGACTTCATCAAATCTAGCAAACTGGAACAATGTTGTCCCCATGAAAACATCATCAGATAACGGCAAAATAATCAGACAATACAGACTCCCCTACTCAATCGACAAATCTCAGTATTTCATTCGCTTGAAAATGATGATTGATCATGAGAAATAACTCAATTAGCTTCTCCAGCAAACAAACATGCCAGATTTAAAAACACTCTCAGAATTTGAAGTCACAAATCATATCTGGACTGAAGAAATAGCAGCTCAGTATCCAGTAATCCAGCTTTCAAATGATCACGGTACAGTGGCAATAGCTCTTCACGGTGCGCATATCATCGAGTATATACCCGCCAACCAGAAGCCTGTCATTTTTACTAGCAAAGAAGCTATCTACAGAGAAGGGAAAGCCATCCGCGGCGGGATTCCATTATGCTGGCCTTGGTTCAGTGCACACCCTACAGACCATTCTCTCCCCTCTCACGGTTATGCTAGGATTCAGTTCTGGCAAGTAGTCAAAACAAGCCATAAAGATGGAATCACATCCATTTCATTTGAAATAAATCATAATCAACTCCGAGCAAACGTCACGATCACTCTGGGAGAAAGCTTAGAAATTTCACTAACAACTACCAACCTCTCTGAGGAAATAAAAACAATAGGAGGAGCGCTGCATTCTTATTTCCTAATCTCTGATATAGAAGCAATTTCTATCAATGGCATGGATAACACACGCTACTTAGACACTCTAACAAACCATGTTGAAAATCAATCAGGAGATATTTTTATCACCAAGGAAACTGATCGTATTTACATGAATACAAGTGAGTCAGTAACTATCGTTGATCGTAACTGGGATCGCACTATTATCATTGATAAAACAGGAAGTAAATCAACCGTGATTTGGAACCCTTGGATAGAAAAATCTAAGCAAATGAGTGATCTAAAAAATGAAGATTATAGAAATTTTATCTGTGTAGAGACAGCCAACACCCTAGAGGACGTTTACCACCTCACTCCCGGAAGCAAGCATTCTCTGACCACTAAAATCACATCCATCTAAACCAAGATGTCCCCACTTAAACATACTAGTAAATTTCAAACAGTATTGATCGATTGGTTTCAGTCAGAGAGCAAAACATACCCCTGGCGGGAAACCACCGACCCGTGGCACATTCTCATCTCCGAGGTGATGCTCCAGCAGACACAAGTCAGCACAGTACTTAATAAGAACTTTTTCACTAAATTTACCGAGCAGTTCCCTACCCCCGCATCCATCTCCAGCGCATCTGAGCAGGAGATCCTCAGTGCTTGGGAAGGATTAGGTTATTACCGAAGAGTAAGAAATCTTCAGAAAGCAGCCATTGCCATCTGTGAACAGCATGACGGGATATTTCCCAGAGATTATAATAGCATCTTAGCTTTACCTGGAATTGGAAAATACACAGCAGGTGCCGTATCATCGTTTGCCTTCGACTCACCCCAACCTATTGTAGATGCCAATGTAGCGAGGATTTTTTCTAGACTATTTGATTTCCAAGAACGTATAGATAGCAGCGCGGGACAGAAACAACTCTGGCTATGGGCTGAAAAATTGCTCTCTCATGACAGCCCACGATCATACAATTCTGCACTCATGGAACTAGGTCAGCAAGTCTGCTCGAATAAATCTCCTAAATGCGAAATTTGTGTTCTCAAGCCATTCTGCACCACCACTGATCCTGAGAGCTTACCACTCAAGAAATCTGCTAAGAAAACCGTCCTCGTTGATGAGTTCGCACTCTTTTCTATCGATAACCAGAAACGGATTTTACTTCAGCAAGAAGCCTCTGAGAAACGGCGTGCTGGAATGTGGAAACTACCACTTCGTGAACCCTCAGAGATAGAAAACTTACCTCTACTCAATAAATCTAGCTATGCCATCACCCATCACAAAGTGATGCTGAGAGTTTACCAAGCTTCAGACGAGAATATCTCCACAAAACCGAACAGGGAGACTGAAGGAGTAACTGAAAAATGGCATTACATCAAGGATCTAACAGAGATTCCTATGCCTAGTCCATTTAGAAAAGTGTTGGATAAGCTGTTGCAAGATCACTTTTAAGGGAGCACCTCGCAAAATAAAATGGTACGCCCGTAGGGAGTCGAACCCCAAACCTCCTGATCCGTAGTCAAGCGCTCTATCCAATTGAGCTACGGGCGCATCTAGTATTTGTAAACAGCCGAATCAGCTTAAGAACTAACTCAGACGGGCGTGAAAAAGCCATATTCCTATGACTTTGTCAAGCCGTGTCTTCATTTTGAGTATAAAATATTTTCTCTTAGAAGAACATCCTTCCACTGATAATCAGAGTGTTTGTATCCACTTCAGAATCAGAAACTCTATCAAGCATAATGAGAGGAACGAAACCTCTGTTGTAAACATACTCAGCACTGATTGAGAAGTTAGGATGAACAAATGTCTCTATACCAGCTGCAAACTGATGTAATCTCTCAAAAGCATCTCCAGGATTTCCCTGCTTACCTCTACCATAAGATAATGAGTAACGAGTAGGAAATGAGAACAGCTCAGAATCATACGCTGCTTGGACTGTGTAGGACTCGACAGGAGCTCCACTTGCCGGCCAATCACGTTCAGTTTTAGTGTATTCACCGTGGAAAGAAAGGTTGTTCTTCTTCACCTCTAGCCAAGCATTATAAGCACCATTTCTGTGTCTAAAGTTAAGCGGATCTGGTGTTACTCCTGGATGATTTGCTGAGTCACTATCATAAATAGTGCTATTAAGATATCCTGCACCTACATTCACATCCCAGCCTTGAACTTCTGTATTATACTGGCCGCTGACTGCGAAGTTATCCATGAAGCCACTCCCTGGAGTATCTGCTACTCTTAGCTGACGGCCTCCCTGAATCGTTGTAAACGCAAAGCTTAGATTCTTTGTTCTGTATCCCAGCTCAGCCACAACATCTTTACTATCCGTTCTGTAGAAATGATTTCCTACTGAGTGTGTATTAGGATTATAAGAAACGAAGCTACCAAAATTCACTGTCTTTTTTCCTACTGAAACATAGTAGGGTGATTTTTTTAGATTACCAAGCGTTACGAATGCCTCACGCAACTGCACCTCTTCTTGACCAGGAAATTCTAGCTCAGTATAGATACCACGCGCATGCATAGTTACCCAAGCATGGGGTGAGTAAGTCAGTGACAAGTCAAAGCTCTCTAAGATATTCTCTGATGCACTGCCACCACTGGTGTGCTGATCTGGAAATCTTCCCAAGACTGGGAACTTACCATCCACATCAGTTTCCTCAAAATACTGAGCATAAGCTGCATGACCAGAAAGATAGACTTTACCTACCTGAAGTTGGTCTCTCTCATACGCATCTAGGACATAGGTGCTGTGATCAGTAACGCCTCTCTGCCAAGACAACATGTGCTTGGAAAATTCGAGATTCGTTCCGAAATATGGATTATCTGGGATAATGCTATCCATGAATGAACCCGATCCAGCAGGTGTTTTATCAACAGCAACTGGTCCAGCGAATTCTCCTGCTTGAGCTGACTGGCTCGAAATAAGACCAGCCACTAATAATGGCAAATATGTATATTTTTGGGACATGCGCGAGACTATATAGGCAGAGCTACACGTCAACTCTATTTCACCTGATTCTAAGTAATTCAACTGAAAATCACTCATCATCTGGAGCCTCGTCAGCTGTCGGTAATTTATCGACTTCATCTAACAAGTTCACAATACCTACACCACGCTCAACGGATGTGTCCCCTCTGAACATAAGCACTGGAGTGCATCGCAGAGTGATCCGTTTGTTCACCCTAGACTGAATACTGCTCTTATTAGAGGTAAGTTTTTCTAACACTTTATCCATATGCCCACCTAAGACACTGACGAAGACTTTTGCCTCGCGCAGGTCTTGGGTGACTTCCACATCGCTGATAGTCACAAGCGAGTTCACAAACTCAAAGTCCTTCTGGACAATCGAGCTGATCTCTCGCTTCATGAGTTCGTTTATTCTATCAAGACGCTGGGACATAATAATTACTTGCTGTTAGAACTAAAGTGTCTGATCAATCTTATCTAAATTATAGCACTCAATGATATCATCTTCTTCGTAGTCATTGAAGCTTCCTAAACGGATACCACATTCGATACCTGTCTTCACCTCTTCCACTTCATCATTGAAACGGCGGAGCGTTGACATCTTACCATCAAATACTGGAATACCACCTCGGAGAACGCGGGCATGAGCTTTTCTGCTGACCTTACCATCTTGAATGATACAACCTGCTGCCTTACCTTTATTCACCTTGAATACCTGCTTCACCAGAGCGTGACCAATCACGGACTCACGCAGCTCAGGCTCTAGAAGACCCAGCATACTTTCTGTAACTGTGTCGATCAGCTCATAAACGATTGAGTATAGCTTGATCTGCACACCTTCACGCTTAGCTGCTGCTACTGCCTTGCCTTCCACCTTCGTGTTAAATCCTAAGATAATGGCATCAGATGAACTCGCGAGCATTACATCAGACTCAGTGATAGCCCCTGCTGCTGCATGGAGAAATTTAGCTTCTACTTTTTCAGATTCTATCTCAGCGATAGCTCCTTCAATAGCACCTACGGAACCTTGAACATCTGTCTTAAGAATAAGTTGAAGCCTAGCTTTTTTGCTACCCTCAGTTGCAAATGCCAGAATATCTTCCATGCGGCTCATCTTATTTCCACCGAGACGCTTCTGTCTGCGCTCAGTTTGTCTCTCCTCAGAAAGCTTCTTCGCCGCACGCTCAGATTCCATTTCCACCATCTCATCACCCACATGTGGTAACTCAGCGAAACCTAGAATCTCCACTGGCATCGCTGGTCCAGCTTCCTTCACACGCTTACCGTGATCATCAAACATTGACTTGATCTTCCCTGCGAACGGTCCGCAGATAAATGGCTGTCCTACTTTGAGAGTTCCATTCTGAACGATTACAGATGCTGTAGGTCCCTTACCAGCTTGAATACTAGCTTCAATCACAGACGCACGCGCATTCGCTGATGGATTCGCCTTGAGCTCTAGCACCTCCGCTTGGAGAGCCATCAACTCTAACAGATCATCCATTCCCTGCCCAGTGATCGCAGAAACTTGAACACACTCAGTATCACCACCGAAGTCCACAGGAGTAAGCCCGTGCTCCATGAGCTGAGACATTGCCTTCATCGGATCTGCCCCGTCTTTGTCACACTTATTGATCGCCACAATGATCGTTTTCTCAGCTGCTTGCGCATGACTGATCGCTTCCTTAGTCTGCGGCATAATGCCATCATCAGCCGCGATAACCAGCACAACAATATCCGTAATATCCGCACCACGTGCTCTCATCTTAGAGAAAATAGCGTGACCTGGAGTATCCAAGAAAGTGATAGGTCTCCCCTCAGGATCTGTCACCGCATAGGCTCCGATGCCCTGAGTAATGCCACCTGCTTCACCTGCCGCTACGCGAGACTTGCGCACGTAGTCGAGTAGGGATGTCTTACCGTGATCCACGTGACCCATGAACGTAATGATCGGAGCACGCAGCTTCATCTCATCTTCTGGCTCTTCCGCTTCCTTCTCAGGCTCTTCAAATTTCTCCTCAACCTTGTGAACACCAGCACCCTTCTCGCGCTTTTCACGATCAGATTTAAATCCATGAATCACGCAGAGCTTTTCAGCGATCTCTGGCTCGATCGCCTGATTCGGAGCCACAAAGACTTCCAGCTTGATAAGATCCGCCATCAGCTGGAATGGCTTAAGCCCCATGCTCTCTGCAAGATCGCTCACAATGATTGGCGGCTTAAGAAGGATGATCTTCTCATCTCCATCATCACCAGCGCTCACTTCTACTGAAGCTGACTTTGGCGGCTCGCCATCGTTTCCAGATACCTCCGAAGCAGCTGATTTGCTTGTTACAAATTCTGCATCCTTGTCCTCACCAAGCTTAGAGATGCTCGGTAAAATATCCTTTTTCCCAGCAGTAGTCTTCTTCACCTGTGATGTCTTCTTCTTACCTTCCTCGGCAAAAATATCTAATGCCTCACGCTTCTGATCATCCACAGTCTTCACCTTGGAGGCAGACGCTTCTTCTCTCTGGCGTTGACGTCGTGAGGGCTTAGGCTTATCTGAAACTAAGTCTAAGGTGTCCTTCTTTTTTTTGTTGGTATCTTTCTTGTCAGCCATAGAGCTGTGAATTGGTTTACTTGATTTGATGTCATTTTCACTAGGAAAACCACATTTGAATTGGTGAAATTTATTTTGTTAAGCGTTTGCTTGATTGTCTTTTACAGTCTGTAAAATCTTAGCCGCTTCTTCTTCAGAAACTTCTAATGCTTGGGAAATATACTCTGCATCCATCTGGAGAATCATCTCTGCATTGATTCCACCCGCGCGGAATAACTTATCAGAAGTTTCATCATCCAGACCAGTCTGCTCTGCGAGTGAGTGAGACGCATCAGAGACCCTTGCCTCGAACTGCTCATGCTGAGTCTCATCCTTACTCACCTGCACATCCCAGCCCATCAGCCTAGATGTCAGTCTAGCGTTCTGTCCGCGGCGGCCGATCGCCTTACTAAGCTCCTCTTCAGCCACAGTCACATGAGCCACCTTCTTCTCATCATCCAGCGTGATAGAAGTCAGCACTGCCGGCTTCAGAGCCTCATGTAGAAATTCAGTTGGATCATCGCTCCAGCGGATAATATCCACTTTCTCGTTATTGAGCTCACGGACAATGTTCTTCACACGCGCACCCCTCAGTCCCACACAGGCACCCACAGGATCAACATTATCATCGTCACTCCATACAGCCACCTTTGTGCGATAGCCTGCCTCGCGTGCTACTCCCTTGATGTCCACCGTGCGGTCAGCTATCTCGCTCACCTCAGCTTCAAACAATCTGCGCACAAAATTAGGGTGACTACGTGACAAGATAATCTCAGGTCCACGGCTCTCATTCTCCACAGCTACCACATAAGCTCGGATGCGGTCGCCCACATTATACTCTTCCGTATTCACGCGCTCACGTGAGCTCATCTTACCTTCAAACTTTCCTAGATCCACCCACACATCAGATTTCTCAAACCGTCTAACAGTTCCGCTCACAATGTCTCCAGCGCGATCCTTGAACTCATCGTAAATCATTTCCTTCTCAGCCTGGCGGAGGCGCTGCATCATTGTCTGCTTAGCTGTCTGCACCGCGATACGTCCAAAGTTTTTCGGAGTCACATTGAACTCGATAGGATCACCGATCTCAGCATCTGCTTTACTCTTACGAGCCAGAGAGAGAGGCACCTCATTCCACTTATCCACATAGTCATCATCCTCTACCGCACGCAGAGTCGCATAGATAGTGATGTCACCCTTACGCGTATCCACAGCCGCACGCATTTCCTCGATGCCATCTGAGCCAGCCACCATCTTGCGGTAAGCAGATAAAAATGCAAACTGAAGCGCACCCACCACTTTTTCGCGGTCGATCCCCTTTTCCTTCTCGTAATAGTCGATAAGTGCAACAATGTCGTTAGTCATGATTCTAGTTTCTCTTGTTCTGTAATTGATAAAATTTCCTCTCCAGATACACAAAAGAGTGGGTTGTAAAAACCCACTCCTCGCTTGCGTCTAGAGTTGTGTGGCAGATATATGCCTTAGCTCTCTGGAAAAAGCAAGCAATAAACTAGGAAACTCTAGATAAAATAATAGCTCCCCGTCACTCAAAACTAATTGCATTTGGAGGAGTTTCAGACCATTGCCAATAGCTGGATCAAATAAAAATGAAAAAAAGTGAAAAAGTATCTTGCAATAATCATCATTTTTACCTATTTCTCCGCCGCGCCTAAAACAGCGCACAGTAAATCCAACAAAAAGCGCAGATAGCTCAGTTGGTAGAGCAGTTGGCTTTTAACCAATTGGTCCTGGGTTCGAGTCCCAGTCTGCGTACCATTTTTCTAAAACGCCTCATTCCTAGTGATCCTAGTAATGAGGCGTTTTTTTAGTTCCCATTATTAATTAAAATGAGAACATTATGGTAACAGTTCAATACGCATACTATCACTTTTGCTCTCTCATAAGCTGAATATCTTAAAGTCAATCATGAGTAATTTCTCACTTTAAGTTTAAAAAAGGGTTTGCAGAATACTCGCTAGTGTGGCTATTATGTCTCAGAGTTCGTAGCCAGTGGCTGATGAATCTATCAAGGTCTCCGCAGAACCAGCCTGGCAAATCTGCGGTTTTTTTACGCCTAAATATCTCCTTAAGCGAACTAAGCGAACGGATCTGGAACACTGTCTATAATCTTACCATCTTTGATGATTAATACATTGCCATTGCCATCGCTTACAGGAGTATCACCGATTATCGCCGCGTAGTCACAAGCCTTCTCTTCTTGCACACCTAATTCTATGAGGCGGTCTATCAAATTGTTAAATCCTTCTTGTGTAAACATGTCTTTCTATTCTGATATTTCTAGTTTAGGCAGGGCGTTTACTAGCTTCATGGTTTCTAGTGATACGGTGATGACTCGCTGGATTAGCTCTAGTGGGTAGGCGGCGTTGCCTACGGTTTCTTTGGCGTAGTCATTGGCATCGTTTACTATGCCGCTACCATTCTTTCCATTGTCTGTCTTTACGCATTGGCGATCCATTACCCATTCTATGGCTGGCTTGCCGTTGACGATGTAGTCATAGGCTTCTAGTGGGATGTCTGATAGCGTGATCTTGGTATTGTAGATGATGATGGATCTATCTTTGTTTTTCCCTGTGCCTTTGAATTTCATTTTTTTCACGTAGTAGTCCTCATCGGTGAAATCTTCCATGAGTGAATCAAAGCCCTTGCCTTTACCACCCGTCGCTACTCCGTTCATGGTGACAGGGTATTTCTCTACTGTCTCATAGCCTATATGTAGCTCTGCTAGCTCTCTGCCTGCCTTGCTGTAGGCTTGAAAGTCTGCAAAGCCCTTTACCGCTGGGATACGTGGTAGCTCTTTAGAGAGATTATTAGCGTATTTTTCTCTGTATTCTGGACTATGGAGGATGCCGTAGATGTAGTAGAAAAGATCTTCTTTGCTGATACTCTCCCCTTCTCCTTTGCTAGGGTAAGCATCCTGAAAATGGGTAAGCCCCGCATTGGTGATACCGTCTCGCTCTGTGTAAGTATTATTAGCTTCTTTGTTAGAATTATCAAATAGCTCGCCATTATCCGCCTCCGCTGGCTCATAGAGCTTTAGGGGGAAAAAATTACCCGTAGCCAAATAATGATAATTAGGAACTATATCAGTAACCAAACAACAGAAATCTCTACTTTCACCCTGCCCTGTAACTGATATAACCACGTTTTTTATATTCTTTGAGGGAAATAAATGAGGCATTGAATAAAGGCTGTGGTTTAAATCCGCATTATAATACAGCCATGATTTACCAAACGGTCGATAAGATGACCGGACAATAGAATCTATTTCAAAATCAATTGATCTTCCCTGTCTTAAATTCGATTTCAAATTCTCACCCCAATTAATTTTAGTTTTATCGTCAGATATTTGAGATAGAATTGCATCTTTCTCAAGAATTACACCTTTATATATAGATGAGACCTGAGAATTATAAAAACCAATAAACCTTTCAATGTTCGCTTTTAAAGCTATATATGAATGATTGTAATTCCATGCGTCTCTGCTTGTAAGAACACCACTAGAATAATTCTCAAATATGCCTGCAGTAGATTTATTTTTTTTATCTACCATCACTAGCAGTTTATTGAAGCTATCGTCCCTTTGATTGAGCCAATCATGATGCTCATCAGGGGTGATGGTTTTCCATTTGTCTTGCTTGTTACTATTGTTACGGTGATAATTTTTGACTATGGCTAGTTTATCTTTCTGGCTGAGATAGTCACCAATGTCGAGGAAGTAGATTTGCCCATGCTCCTTGGCTTTTGGATTTTTAACGTGAATAGTGATAGCGATAGGAGTTCTAGTTCCTTCCCCAAAAACATTTCCTTTTTCTTTTCTACGCAACTCTCCAGCAGTGCGGGCGTTCCCTCTGAGATGGAAAACGTAAAGTGATGAAAATTCATCTTCTAGGCATTTGCGTAAGCCGTCAGCCGCATTACTTTCTAACCAGCCTGCATTAGTGACATATGCCATGACACCAGCATCACCTAGCCGATCACTACCCCAGCGTATCGCTCTAATATAAGAGTCATAAGTAGATTTTTTACCCCCCTTTTTCAGAGACTCATGAACATAGGTTTCTTGAATCCTGCTATCGAGATGTGGGTAGCTGACATTGGCGGCGTTATCATTGGCGGATTTTTGCCCTGCTGAGTAGGGAGGATTTCCCATGATGACACGGATGTCTAATTCACGTTGCTTGATGCGGCGTTGGGAGTTATCTGGCATGAGCTTCTGAATCATGTCTTGCTTCTCATACATCTGGAATGTGTCAGTGAGGCAGATACCATTAAACGGAGTAAATTTTGTTTCCCCCGCTAGCTCATGATAGGCGGCTTCTACATTGATAGCGGCTATGTAGTAGGCTAGTAGGACTATTTCATTGGCATGGATTTCTTCCTTATACTTATGCTCTAGCTCCTCTGGTTTGATAAGCCCGCTCTGGAGTAAGCGAGTGATGAATGTGCCTGTTCCTGTAAATGGATCTAGGATGTGAACGCCCTTAGAGCCTAACGTCTGTCCAAACTCATTTGCTAGCACGTCATTGACACTATGGATGATGAAGTCCACCACCTCTACAGGAGTGTAAACGATTCCTAGCTTCTCAGTGAGCTTAGGGAAGGCGGCACGGAAGAATTTATCATAGAGCTGGACGATAAGCTCTTGCCTACCCTGTGCTGTCTCTATCCCAGCGGCACGGCGTTTTACACTGGCGTAGAATTTCTCTAGGCTTTCAGATTCTTTCTCAATGTTGTCTTCTTTGAGAGAAGCTAGCACGGTCTGCATCGCTCTGGAAACGGGGTTTTCCTCAGTGAAGTTATGCCCCTGAAAGAGGGTTTCAAAGACGGGCTTAGTAATGAGGTGCTGGGCTAGCATTTCTATGGCTTCCATTTCTGAAATATCACCATTGAGATCATCCCTAAGTTCTTCTAGGAAAGCTAGGAAAGCTTGCCTCTGATGAGAGCCTTCTTTTGCTACTACGGACTTGATGCGGATGATGTGCTTCTCTGCTATCACTGCGATATCCTTAGCCCAGTCTTCCCAGTAGTCACGAGTGCCGCATTTCTTCACGATCTTAGCCATGATAGCCTGTGAGAACTCATCAAACTGCATGATAGCCTGCGTAGGTGCTGGGGCTGGTGGAGTAGTAGGTGTATCATCATCACCTGCTGCTGCTCCGCCTCCTATATCTGCGGGCGTGGCTGGCTCTGGAGTTCTTGCAGGGAGATTATTTGAAACAGCGACAACTTCTATCGCATCTGATACGTCTTCACCTAAGCCCGCTTTATTGATCGTAGCGTCAAAGCGTTCATCATGCGCACGTAGGGCATTGAGTATCTGCCATACTACCTTGTATTTCTCATTGTCTTTTAGTGCTTCCTCTGGAGTCTTTCCCGCTGGCACACCTACAGGGAGAATGACGTAGCCTAGCTTTTTGCCTTTCGCTCTGCGCATGACTCGCCCTACGGACTGGACTACATCTACTTGGCTTTTCCTAGGGTGTAAGAACATGATGGCATCAAGTGCTGGCACATCTACGCCCTCAGAGAGGCATTTAGCATTGGTAAGAATGCGGGCAGTATTCTCTGGAGACTCTGCCTTTATCCATTCTAAGAGCTTGGTTCTTTCCTTTGCCTTAAATGTGCCATCCACATGCTCTAGCTCACAGGCTATTTTAGTAGAAGGTTCTAGCCCTTCTTCCTCTTGATGGTTTAGGTATTCATCTACCACATGGGCAAATTCTCTTTCTATAGTCTGAGAAGCCTTGATCGTTTTACAGAAAGCTAATGCTCTTTTCATAGGTGCAGGATCATGTGAGAGATCAATCTTGAGATTTTCCTTAGTGAGAGCCTTATAGCAACCTATGATCTTAGTAGCGTCATCTAGTAGTAATTCTGAATCTTCCGATAGCCTTCCCTGCACACCAGCACTGACCATTTCCTCATCCACTGCCAGGACAATGACTTTGTAATCAGTAAGCATCTGATGCTCTACTGCCCAACCAAAGCCACGGTGGAAGATGACTTTTCCGTAGATAGACTCATCATCCATAGAAGCCAGCTCTGCGCTGTATTCTGCCGCCTTCTTTTTCACCTCATCACCATAGATACGGGGCGTGGCTGTCATATAGAGACGCTTTTCTGCCTGGATGAAATCATCCTTATGCACTGCTACGAAGTTTGAATCCTCATCACCCTCAAGAGTCGCCCCGGTAGTGCGGTGTGCTTCATCACAGATAATGAGGTCAAAGGGAGGTAAATTGTATTCCTTCTGAGCCTCTGAAATTCTTTGTAGAGAATGATAGGTAGCAAAGACTACTGTCATGCCATCGCCTCCATGCTGTGCCACCTTTTCCGCTAATCGTCCTGCGCTAGTAGTGGCAGGAAATGCGAGGTCAAAGCTTTCCATATCGCCAATGTCATCTTGCCCCACACGGCGAACACCTATCTGACTATCTGAGCAAACAGCAAAGGCGGTGAAATCCTGCGAGCAATCGTTTTTCCACTCCGTCACAGTCTGCGACATAAGAGCAAGAGAAGGCACTAGAAATAGAACCATTCCGCTTTTTTTCTGAGAGCCTACCCAGTCCTCAGCAATACAAAGAGAGGTGTATGTCTTGCCCGTGCCACAAGCCATGATGATCTTACCACGGCTTTCTGTCTGAAAGGCTTCTTTTACCGCCTCTACTGCTTCCTGCTGGTGAGGATATGGTGATTTCTTTTCTGAATAGGTGACTACCTCATCCCTAAGATACTGGGACCAATCAATATTACTGTAGGCAATCTGAGAAGCATCAATGCGCAAGGTCTCTATCTGCTGCCCTAGCATAGCCTTCTCTGCATTCTTACCGTATGCGCCCTCAGTAGTGTCTATGATGATACGTCTAGTGAATGGCTTCTTACCAGAGGCAGTGAAAAATGAATCAATGTCGCTCTTCTGGATAGTATGATCACTGGCGTAAAATTTACACTGGATAGCACAATAGCCGCCGTCCTTCATTTTAGCCACAAGATCTATGCCGTCATCATTCTTATCTATGCCTTGCTCTGCCGCCCACTCGCTATATGTCCATGCCTTTTCGTATTCCTGTTTTTGAACCGCATCGCTTTCAAAGTAAACCTTTGCTAGCTCTTCAAAGCGTGTTCCCTTGCCACGCTCTGTTCTAGCGTTGGCTCTGTATTTCTCTAGTAACTCGAATAAAGCTGTTGCGGATTCTGACATGAGGTAAAACTAGAGATTCAAGCACACATGCCAAGTGCGGATTTTGAAATAATGAATCCAATAGATATTGATTGGACTTAGCGAGATTCTCGCCATTGGAAGGAATAGCCTTTTGCTTGAGTCACTCACTGAAGTGAATGCTAATATTCTATGCTCCCGGCTTAGGTATCTTATCTGCTTCATCACGCAGGGGCTCTAGTTTTTCGGGATATAGATTTGGTATGTTATGCACTGTCTATTCACCACTCCTCTTTAAATCTAATCCTCATCTACAGTCTCATCTCTCTGATAGATAGGTAATTGTCGGTACGGCACGGTGAAGGCTAGGACCATCATTGAGGTGCCGTAGATATTTCCTGCCTCGCGACTATTCCAGGAACCATCGTCTTTTTGCTTGGGGAGATAGTTCTCGTACATCCAAGTTGCGTATTGTTCCCAGTATTTACCGCCGAGCTGGAACATGGCTTGCGCATTGTAGTAGTTACCGTAAAATTCATGTGATTGGCTAGAGAGCTTATTGTAAGTTTTCAAAATATACTCACCTGACTTCAACGTGGATGGCTCTCCATGCTCTCCGCAGAGTTCCAAGCAGAGCAGCCCCATTCCTGTGAGTGTAATGCTATGGCTTTTTTTATCACTGTAGCCAAAGGTGCCAGTCTTTTTATCATGATGCCTGTAAAGGTAAGCCAGAGCATCTTCGATCGCTTTATCTGGCACCGCTGCACCGTTCAGCTTAGCCGATCTCAGAGCCATGAGTGCCCAGCCACTACAGGAAGTATCACTATCATTGGACCCAGGATGGTATCGCCACCCACCTTGATTGCGCTCGCTTTTTTTTACTTTCTGAGCCTGCAAAATAAGCTTCAGAGCTTTCGCTAATGCTCCGTCGATTTTCTTCTGACGTGTGGGGTCCACCATGCCTGAAACTTCTGATAAAAAGAGAGTCGCGATGCAGTGAGCATACATAGGGCCAGAGCCAGCATTTCCCGCTTCGAAAACTCCATTGTCTTTTTGGTTGCTGAGAATAAAGTCGATGCAACGATTGATATTTTCTCCGTAGGCTGCATCTGTAGGAAGATGACCTTTAGACAGAAATGCCATGCCGACAAGAGCGGGTATGCCAGTAGAATCCCCAAAACCTCCAGGAAATGATCCGTTCTTATTTTGCACCAGAGATAAATAACTCAGACCTTTTTCTATGCTCGGATCGACCTTGTCCTTGTATTTAGAAAAGATCGTTTCTTGCTGATTTTGAATCTGAGCTAGCGATGGAATAGTAGCGTATAGTGCGATTAATCCACACATGAGAATTTTCGAGATTTTAGACCTTATCATTTTCTATTATTGTTTGGCTTTTCCTTCACGTGATACTTCCTCAAAATACTGCTTCACTAGATTACGATAATCTTCTGGGATACCCGAAGCTCCAGCACCTGAGACATCAGAGCGCATCATTTCTTTTAGCTTCTCCCAGTCTTTTTTAGAAACTCCTAACTTAGCAAGTTCTGGCGGAACTCCCAGGTCAGGTGTCGCTTCAGGTGGAGTCTCCCCTTCTCCAGGTTTCGTATCGTCTGGCTGCGGTTCGTTAGGCTGACCCTGCTGAGCCATACCTTTTTCAGTAGGTTTATCACCGGGTTTTTGACCGCCTTGCATGTTTTGCATCGCTTTTTGCGCAAGCTCACTGAGTGCTTCTGCGGCTTCTTTACTGGCTTGTGCTGCCTCGGCTGGTGTGTCTGCTTGAGCTGCTTCAGCGGCTTTTTGGAATGCCTCGGCTAGGTCTTTACTGTCTGCTGGAGCTTGATTTTGTTCGGCTTGTTTAGCTGTTTGCGCGTCAGCCTGGGCTTGAGCTCGGGCTTGAGCAGCTTTTGCTTCTAGGTTTGCAGCTTCGGCATCGAGTGCTTTGGCTGCGTTTCCTAGAGCTTCAGCGGCTTTCTCATTGCGATCAGCAGCGGCTTCTTGATTCCCCTCTTCGGCTTGTTTTGCAGCCTCGCCAGCATGATCATCTGCTTGGCGAGCGGCTTGTTCTGCTTGGTTGCGTTCATTAGACTTTCCATCTACTTCGGGAATTTCTTCCACCGCGTCTTCAAATTTCTCAGCGGCATCAGCCTGTAGTTCTTGTAGTTTCTCCAGCGCTTTATCAGTGTTCCCTTCTGCTAATTCTTCCAGTGCCTCAGCTACCTTCTCCTGCTTCTCTGCTAAGTCTTGCAGTTCCGGATCTGCCTGATCACCTTCTTTCTGGTCTGCTTCATCAGCATCACCAGCCTCACCAGCATCTTCACCCTGTTCGGCTTGGTCGCCTTCGTTAGCTTGATCTTCTGCTCCTTTTTCTCCTTGCTGCGCTTCTGGTTTAGCTAGGTCATTGAGTTTTTCTGCGGCTTCTTTTGCGGCTTCTGCTGCTTCTTTTGGCTGATCTTTTTCGAGTTCCTCTAATGCCTTTTGAGCTTCATCAACAGCTTCTGGAATTTCATCCGCACGGTTTTCTTGATTCTCACGTGCTTGGTCGAGTTGCTCCTTTGCTTCTTCGAGCACGTCTTTCTGCTCTTCCTCAAGTTGCTTTTTAATTTCTTCTTTGAGCCTCTCCTGAGCCTCGGCATTTTCAGCCGCATCAGCCGCATCAGCCTTATCATTGTTATCCTCTTGAGCCTCCTGAGCATCTTGTGCTAACTCTTTCAACTGCTCTTGTTTCTCAGCTAGATCTCGCGCCTCTTCAGCCAGCTCGCGCGCTTCTTCAGCCTGTTGCTTAGCAACCTCAGCTTTGGCTTCGGGTCTTTCAGCTACTTCACGTCGCAGCTCCTCTTGCACTTCACGTTGCGCTTGCTTCCATTCCTCTGCTTCCTTTTTCTGTTGCCTCTCTTCCTTTTTGGCTTCTCTCTCATTCTCTGGTTCTGGTTTTCCCTGCGCCTGTTCTTCAGCTTTCTTTTCTGCTTTTCGAGCAAGCTCTCTTTCTTTCTGGGCAAGTTCATTTAGCTTGGCTATATCCTCTACTTTCTCGCGATCTTTCTCGATCTCTCGACGCATTTTTTCAATCTCTTTCAGTGCTTCTTCCGCCGCCTTTCGCGCTTCATCCAGCTTCTTTTGCTTTTCCTCTGGAGTATCTTGCAGAGGTGCGTTTTCGAGTTTCTCGCGTGCTTCCTTTGCCTTCTCAGCAGCTTTTTCAGCTTTCTCAGCCTTGGGAGCATGAACAGTGTTCTCCATTTTCTCAGCGAGCTCTTTTAGCATCTCTTCAGCGTCTGCTAGTTTTTCACGCGCTTCCTCAAGTTGTTTTTCTGCGTGTTTAGGAAGCTCTTCTATTTTAATTTGCTCACGGTTTGCTTCCATCTTTTGCTTCGCCTCTCTGATATCTTTAGCTGCCTCTTCCGCGGCTTCACGTATCTCAGATTCCTGAGCACGGAGCTCTTGTCTGACCATTGACTCTGCAGAGCGAGAGATTTTGAGGGTAATTGTTTCGGACTCTCCAATACTCGCACCACCAAATTTCTGAGGACGATTATCGGCAACTCTATACTTAAGTTTGATCACTTTAGCCTCCGGGTAATTATCCATCAAGTCTCCTACATAAACGAGGGTTTCTCCTTTCCAGAGATGTTTTTTAGACCCTTTGACTTTAGAAGGAAGAACTTGCTTGAGTGGAGCTTCTACCTTGTCATTGATGGTGACAAGGAGTTCGCAAGATTGTAATCCTATTTCCTCTAACACCTGATAAGTAATGGGAATCTGATCGATAGGCTTGACTCTAAGCTCACGTTTGAGAGGTGCCAGAATATTTACAACGGGCGCTTCATCAGCTAGTGCTTTTACTGGAAAACGTGCGGCTTCTACCTCTTTACCAAGCCGATGCTTGAGCACGATTGTTCCCACTCCTGCCAGCTTAGGTTTCATCGGGAAATCAATCGAGATACGACCGCCTGTTGCGCTTTCTTCTATTTTTACTGGTGCAATCTCTGTTCCATCGATCATGAAAATGCCAGACTCTATCGGAGTATTTGGCGTTCCGTCTAAGCGCATCTGAGTGCCAACGATGGCTTGGATACCTTCAGCCCCAAGTTCACGTTTTTCCCGTGCGATGCCAGTGTAGTTTGGATACTCAAAGACTGCTTCCAGTTTTGAAAAACGTGGTTTGGGCCAGACGGTTACTTTATAAGCATCGCTCACATTTTTCCCTGCTGTGACACGATAGCGGAAACTTTCGCGGGCCGTGGCTAGCTGATAGGTAGCTACTTGTTTGCCGTCTTCTTCTCCTGAGAACTGGAGCAGCTCAGCAGTAACTTCTCCGTCCTCCTTGGTCGTTTCTAAGATTAATCTATCGTTGTTAGAACCTTCATAGAGCACTTTGATGTGCACAGGATCTGTTTCGATGACTTCGAGATCGCCTGGGAGAATTTCAAATGCGACTGCACCTGCATTTCCCGTCTCAGAAAATGGTGCGACTGCCCGAACGAAGAGACGACTAATCTGATCTGGCCAAATCGCAAAAAGTATCACTAAAATGCCTACTAGTCCTACAGCGGGACCTACCCAAGCGCGGACTTTTTTAGTGCGGACTTCGAGAGTGGGGTCGATGTCTTTTACATCCACTTCAGCTTCTTTAATGAGTTCTTCTAGTAAGTTAGCAGAAACTCCTGGTCCAGAAGAACCGGCTAATTCCATCGCAGTGCTGATGCGCTCTTGCATTTCTGGATGCCTTACTTCGAGCCATCTGGCGACTTGGAGGAGCTCGATTTTTCGATTGAGTGGTTGATAAAATAATTTCCAAAACGAACCTAACACAACGACCACTAGCCCAACAAAGAGAGCCCATCTCACGGCAGTAGAAAGAGGAGCAAAGAAGAAATCCGCAGCCATGATCACCAGTATGGCGGCTAAGCCCAGCGTTAGGACACCGAGCAGTCCTCTGAAAAACTGGATGCGTCTCACACGGCGAAGAATCGCCTTGAGGCTATCTGTGATTTGCGTTGGAAGTGGTTCGTTCATGTGGATGGTGGTTTAATTTAGTGCTATGGTAAGCCTGCTCCTCGTCTCACAACCCACTCAGCAGTAAGCACCGCGAGGAGTGATAGCAGCAGTAGCCAATGATCCCATAGAGTAGTCTCTCTTAGTTCTTCTCGGGTCTCATCGCCAGTTAAAAAGAGGCTAGTGAGTGAAGTGATTTCTTGAGGATCAACCACTTTGCCTCC
>CAKZMG010000028.1 GCA_937128235.1 uncultured Verrucomicrobiales bacterium | reverse complement strand
TCCATCGATGTCACACCAGAGATGAGTGAGAGCATAGAGATAGAGCTAAACCCTGCTGACCTCGACATCCAGACCGCACGCTCAGGCGGTGCTGGTGGGCAAAATGTCAACAAGGTCGAGACGGCGGTCATTCTAAAACACAAGCCAACTGGCATCATGATCCGCTGCACCCAGGAGAGATCACAGCTGCGGAACCGCGAGGTGGCACTAGAGATGCTCAAGGCGAAACTTTACCAAATAGAAGAAGATAAGCAAAAAGCTGAGTCCGACCGCGCTTATGGCGAAAAAGGCGACATCGGCTGGGGAAATCAGATCCGCTCCTACGTTTTCCAACCCTATCAGATGGTAAAAGATCTGCGCACTGGCGAGGAAAGCGCCAATATCCAAAACATCATGGATGGAGACATCGATAACTTCATAGAAGCCATGCTAAAAGGTCAACAAAAGACGAAATAATATGAAATACGAAGCAGACAAAAACAGATACGACGGCAGGATGAACTACAATCGCTGCGGCAGAAGCGGGCTGAAGCTCCCTGAAATTTCCCTCGGGTTCTGGCATAACTTTGGCGATGTCGATGACCTAGACATTTCTCGCGCCATCATGCACCGTGCCTTCGATGCTGGGATCACGCATTTTGATTTCGCTAACAACTACGGACCACCTCCCGGAACAGCCGAGACGAATGCAGGTGAAATTCTCAAACAAGATTTCTCTCAGCACCGCGACGAACTCATCATTTCCTCCAAGGCAGGCTATCACATGTGGGACGGACCCTACGGAGAATGGGGTTCACGGAAATACATGCTGGCATCGCTAGATCAGTCCCTAGCGCGCTTGCAGATGGACTATGTGGACATTTTCTACCACCACAGACCAGATCCAGACACACCGCTAGAAGAATCCATGGGCGCGCTCGCCACAGCGGTAAATCAAGGCAAGGCACTCTACGCAGGCATCTCAAACTACCCTGCTGAGCTAGCGAATGAGGCCATCAATCTGCTCCGCGAGATGGGAACTCCCTGCCTCATCCACCAAGCGCGCTACTCACTGCTCGACCGCTGGATAGAAAATGGTCTCACCGATGTGCTCACCGATGAAGGCATTGGCTGTATCGCATTCTCGCCACTAGCCCAAGGCATGCTGACAGATCGTTATTTAAATGGCATCCCAGCAGAATCTCGCGCTGGAAAAGAATCTGGATTTCTCCAGAAAAAGCAAGTGGAAGAACAAATCAAAAAAGTACAGCAGCTCAATGAAGTAGCCAAACAGCGTGGCGAATCACTCGCAGCCATGGCTCTAGCATGGACATTGACACACCCAGCAGTCACCTCCACACTCATCGGTGCCAGCAGCGTGGCTCAGCTGGAGAAAAATCTAGATGCTCTAAACAGCCCAGAATTCTCAGACGGTGAGCTGATCGAGATTGACAGTATTTTAAAAGGCTAATCAATAAACTTGATCGTCCCTACCTTGGTCGGGTCCTCGCCGCGTGCCATAGCTTCGTGCTGGGCATCGGTGCAGGAGCTATCGGTAGGAGCATCGGCTGGGGCATCGCTAGATTCTAGCATGCCATTTTCTATCATCCACTGCTCTACCTCTTCACCGGAAACATCTGCTAACATCGTGCCATTCACCTCCACGCATGGGCTGAGCGGCTGACCACTCTTCTGCTCCATCTCCCAGCGAAACGCAGGATTCTTGATGATGTCCTTTTCCTCAAACGCTAAGTCATACTTTCGCATGATCGCGCGCACGCCCTCACTCCATCCACAAAATGTCTTCAAATACGCTGTAATCTTTAATTCTTGGCTCATAATAGTTAAGTAATTCTGAATTACTCTTAACCAGTCTTTTACCAAATGCAACCCCCAGACACGGATGAAGCATAAAAATAACGAAATAATACCAATCTGCAAAACAAAAGAGACGATAGTGTTTATTTTTAATGTTTTAAGATTGTGCTTCGCAATTAGAAAAACAGCCAGGCGTATCTTTATAAAATCTGCGTTGTTCTTCGGTCATGATGCTCGCATCACTCCCTCATCACGCCTTGATTTAATAAAGATCCACTCTGTCTATCGTCTCATTTGTCTCACAGACTGGTATAACTCATTTTCGATAATAACAATTTGCAATTCTCGCGATAATCCGACTGCTCTTCGCCCCGCAACTGCACCACGATTACATTTATCTAACGCGCCATTCAGACCCAACGTGCCATTCAGACCCAACGTGCCATTCAGATCAACGTGCCATTTAGATCTGTCCCTCTATCTCAATCGTTCCTTTCGCAAAATATTGACATGGTTCATGATTCGGTTATAGTTGAACCATGAAATCAATCACTATTCATAAAATGGATGAGGATATGTCTAAGGCATTGGACGCTCTCTCAACCAAAGAAAAGCTCAGTCTGAATCAGCTCATCAAAGGATTGCTGAAAAAGTCTTTAGGTCTGGAGCCAAGAGATGAAGATCATAAGGCAGACTTTGTAGAATTTTGTGGTAGCTGGAGTGAAAAAGAAGCAGAAGAATTTGCTAAAGCCACCGAGTGCTTCGATGAAATCGATGAGGAGGTCTGGAAGTGAATTCCCGCATCATCCTTGACACCAATGCCTACTCCGAGCTGTTCCGTGGCGACCAAGAAGTCCTCGATGTCCTAGCCTCAGCAAAAGAAGTCCTTCTTCCCGTGACCGTCATGGGTGAGCTACTAGCTGGCTTCAAAATGGGCACACGAGAACGCAAAAACCGCCAAGAACTAAAACGCTTCCTCTCAAAGCCAACCGTAACAGTCCACCCCGTCACAGAAGAAGTAGCCGACGTTTACGCAGACATCGTCAGCAACCTACGAGCTAGCGGAAGAAAAATCCCCACCAACGACATCTGGATAGCCGCCCACGCAATGGCATCCGGAGCCGTCCTAATCACCTATGATGCCCACTTTAAGGCTGTAGCAGGTTTGAGACGCTGGGATTTGTTGTCGAACATAGCAATAAGCCAATACAGTTGAGCTCGATTACAAGTGGCTTCGCAAAGACGCTACTTTAGTTCTCAATACCAAGAACCACTATGAACTCTTTGTGTAATACGTTATCAAGTTCCTCACGTATTTTAGTTCGGTCAAACATCCTGTGTGACACTTCTCGTTCCCCCCATTGAACTAATATAAGAGAAAGATTGTTAGCATTCAGGTATTTATCCAAGACGTCTTTTCTACAGTAAAAGAACTGTTGTGAGTTATCGAAACCGGATCCGTGTTTAATATTAAATGTAACACGTTCTTGATTGTCTGTTTGTAGATCGAATGAGTTAGGAATATTTCTTAAATTTAACTCAGTCGCAATTTTTTTATTTAAACTAACAGCGCTACCATTGCTACTGTCTAAAGATCTGCCTTCCCACGCTAAATCAAAAACAGGGGTATTTACTTTAAAATGTTTATAGATGTCTCTGATGTTTATCTTCGTGACCTTTTTATTTTTTAATTGAAATCGGTCACCATATTCTTCTATTTTTTTATTAAGATGATCTTCTGTATATAAGCGTTTATCATCACCCAATATTTCATCTATTGAAACCTCTTTACCGTCCAAGTAAATAAGTGGCTCGTCCTCTTCAGTTTGGAATTCTTCAGAACCTGTTTTAAAGGATAATTTGCGATCACCATCATAGTGATCTGTGATACCCCAGGGTAATTCTCCAGAGAAGAAATAGTGTGAGCTAGGTTTGTCTCTCAGCGTATATTCAGAAACTTCCCTCTTTTTGAATAAGTCTTCAATTTCTTTCCTTTCACTCGTTTTAACAATAAATGATCTTGTGTAGCTAAAGATTCTTCTCCCTCTATTCTCATCCTGTTGATTTATATAACCATCTAGTAATAACCATTCACCTTTTTCCTGTTGAAGATCTCTGACTACTAGGTATTTTTCTAAATTAGGTACAGGACCTATGTTAATCCATTCTTTCAGTGACTTTTCTTTCTTCCAAAGAAAGTCATCAGATACATGAAGTGACACAATAGCCTTTTGAGGAAACGATGGATCAATGTCTACCTCGCTAGTTCTTTCCTCACCGTGATCACACTCCTTCAATCCCATTCTATGTCGCCACCCTAATAATTCATTATACGCAATCGTAGAATATTTATCGCTATACTTATCAATCTTTAGAGGTTCAGGGCTGTAGGGATCATGACTAGTAATTCTCCTATCAATGTCTTTGAATTTTACCGCGGTCCAACCAAGTTCTTTAATTCGCCAACGAAGTTGTTCTCTAACATGAATATCTTCTTTATTAGATGAGTCATAAATTACACTCCTAGTAACTAATCTCCTCATCATAGAGTTCTCGAAATGATGAGAAAAAGGATTGTCAGCTTCAAACGCTTTACTTCCTTCTGTCGTAATATCGTCACCTGTCCAGCAAATGGGAATAGACTCAAAATCTTCATTTAACGTATTCAAAAACTGTAAATCGGTTTCTGAAAAAATAGGTTTTATACCTTGATTACAAGAGCTCAAAATAACCTTTATATATTCTACTGAAATTACGTTTGTAGTGTGAACTTTCTTAGTAGAATCGGTGATTAGACTATGTAATGTCTTAGCAAAACTGATACAATGATCATCGATTGTATTGTTTCCAGCATTTGCCATCATTACTCCAGCTGATGCTGCTAACATTCTCTCCGGAATAGTGGGATCATTAATTTCGAGTGACCCTTGTGTCAGGTCGAATAATGATTTCGAATCAGAAAGACCATAGCAATATAAAGCATAAGTCACTTTATCACGTAGTTTCTGTATTGTTGTAGATAAGAACCACAATAACCTCTTTGCTAGTAAGCGGTCGATGTCATCCCTTGAGTCGCGTGACTTCCAATCATCTATTAGTTCTTCGACCTCTTCTTTGATATCCACCTCGATATTAGTTGAATATTTTTTTGGGTAATTAGTTCTTATCCATTCAGTCCATATTAGATCACGTTCTGCAACTGCCAAGGATCTAAGAATACGATCTAGAAAGTTACTATTGAAAGGGTGCTCTACAGAGGCTCTTTGTTCGTATAATTTTGCGAAAATATACCTAGGATTTGCAACTTTAGAGGAGAAAAGCTTGTGGACTTCATCAAGGGTTTCTTCGTCAATGAAGTCTGGGGAGATATCTAAGCAGCTAATTAAAGCTCTATTTCTTAACTTCTTTGAACAAACTTTCCACATTTGTAACCCTGAGTATTTCATAGGAACTAAGTTCACGAGCATGGCTAGAATATCATTAGCCAAAGGGTGTGCATCGTCACCGAGTAGCTTTTTAGAGTTTTTCTCATTCTTTAGCCATTTACACACCTCTGGTCGTGATTGATCTTCTAGAACTGAATATGCAATGAAAAAACCTCCAAGGGCGTCGTATGCAGGAACGACTACTTTTTCATGTCTATTGTTACCAGGGTTTATAAGTAACAAGCCTTCTTGCTCCATTAAGGGGATGATGCTATCAGCCCATAGTCTTTGTGTATCATTTACTAGTTTTCTCAGTTTTTTCATGGGCATTTCACGAGTCTGTTTCTTCCACAGGTGAGTAGCCAATTGGTATATTGCATTATGAACCTCATCTTCAGAAATAGAATTCGCTGATATTTCTGAAATCCTAGTTGCTGTTCTAGATATGTATTCCTCGAATAGTGAGCAAAGAGACAGAGGAATGGATTTAATTTTTACTATTTTATCCCGCTTCGGATTCGTTACTTCACAGAAAATACGCAATGAGAGAGGGTGTTGAAGCAAGTTTAACGGGAGCTCTAATCTCCCAGAATCTATCTTGTAGTAGTCAAAATATTGCCTTACCGATTCTACAGGATCAACATCGAATGCCTCCATTTCAACTCGTTCTTCAAAAATACGTTCAGGTAAAGAAAGCACAGCGAAGTCATCTCTGTTGCTGTCCTCATGCTGTGGGTCAAGAAAATTAGAGCCCATATTCCATGTATCTGGTTGCTTTTTTACACCGCTACGAACTGTGCAAACTGTCATTACAAATGGATATGCTTTTAGCAACTCATCTAGCTCGGACAAACAAGGTTTCCAATCGCTTGGGCGGTCAGCTTCATTTAGTCCGTCAATAAAGATTGGTAGACGTCGTGATTGGCGTTGTCCTTCAGAGTTAAGTGCAGATAGTAATGCTTCAAGGTTCGCTATAGATTTTGTATTTAATGTGATATTTCGGGATAAAGCGTTCAAATTAGAACCTGCTACTAGATCTCTCCCATAGAGTAGTATACCAGCTGATCTTTGATCAGTAGGTGACGTGACTTCAGCAGATAACTGTGTTTTACCTCCTCCGGCATCTGCTATAATGGCGATAATTCTGGTAGAGATACTTTTTTCGATCTCTTTAATATGTCTATGAGCATCCTCGATTAAGGCACAGATATTCGTAGCTAGTAGACCAGAATACAACTTAGCAGCTCTCAACTTTCTAGGAGTAGCTGCAAGCGTTGCTGTTCTTGGCTTTAAATTGGAAATTGTATGTTTTATTCGTTCGAAATCTCCTTCGATTAGGTGGTTATTCAGAGTATTAAATTCTTGAGTAAAGTAATCAACTTCAGTGTCCCATGCATCTACGAACGTTATTAGGGTAGGGTGAATTTGAGTCTTATCTATTACTATTTTTCTTCTAGTCGCTTCTATTGACTCAATCACCTCAAGAAATACATTCCAAGAACTTGGCTCACATAATCTTTTTCTAATAAGATTCTCAGCATTTGAAATTTGATGCACATCTGTAACCCATCTCATTCCAACTTTAGCTGCTGTAACTTTATGTGTGCTCTTCAACCAATCTTTCGACATGATCAACTCTCCAAAGTATGTTTCCTTCAGAACAAATGCTTCACCAGATAGCAGCATTTCTAAATACCTTTCATCCTCAGCTTGGAGAGTCAGTTTAGTATTGAGGGCATCAAACCATTCATGATCAGCTTTTGTAAGATTATGTTTCGTCCAAAGGATCCATTTAGTTATCTGTGGAAAATATTTTTCTGTTTTCTTTATTCCATCCTTAATAGTCGATTTACGTTTTTTACCTATGGTTTGTGTTTTAGCAATATCATACCATTTACATTGCCAGCCAATACATTCTCCTCGCTTTCCTAGCTGGCAATCTTCTGTGAGTTCAAGATGAAACTCAACCCCTGCTTGATTTGAAAGGGCTTTAAATTTACCGTATTTAGAGAACTTAATATGAATTACTGAACGACAAAGGTTCTCAAAATTAATTCGCTTATCGCCACTCAGTTTTTCGAATTTAGACCAATCTAACATATCTTACTCTTCTTCGCCTGAATTGCCTTGATCCCTAAATATTTCTATTGTTGCTCCAGCATCAATCATCAGTTTTATATAAGCTGAAAAATCAATCTCATCAGTCTCTATTACTAATTTATTTTGATCGATTGACAATCTGTGGTCATACATAAATTGTTCTAGCTCCTGCGTTGAGACACTCATGCAGTTTACATCTCTCAACAAGTTTATTACTTTGTCAGAGTAACGATCATGGTTTAGCTCCAGATCAGGTAATTCAGATTCTAAGCGTTCTATCGCACATTTTACTTTCTCAGCTTCTTTGATGTTTTCAAATTCGCCAATCATAACTAAATTATATGAGTGCTCCGTTCCGTAGTTGTTCCAAATCTTCATAATTATAACACTTTTAGTTTTTCCAATGCATATGAAAGGCTAGTTGTGATTTTAACTCCTTCCTTATTATACGATGATCTCTTTAATAGTCCATCAGCATCTATGTGTGCATAGCCTTCAAGTGAATCATCTTTGCTGAAGATGTCGCATGCTGGTAGCCCATCTTGGGCGTATGCGCCAACCGAAAGCTTCATTCCTCCTGTGTAACTTTCCACCCAATTAGTCATTAGCTCCTTTGCTGGAGGGCGTATATCATTTACATACTTTGTTCTGTGCTGAGGTAACAACAATAATTCTTCGCATCCTAAATCTTGTAGAAAATCTAATTTATCTAAATCAGCTACTGTTTCATCATTCACTACATAATTAACCCCATAGCGCATTTCTGATCTAATCATTTTTAATTTACTTAGAAATTGCTCGAATGGGCGACCTCTAATTTTTTCATAAGTGTCACCAAAGCCATCCATACTTAAACGAGTAAAATGGACATATGGACTTAAGTGAGAAATCATATGTTTATCTAATTGGTGTCCATGAGTAGTAAAAGAGACAGCTAGTTTAGTATTAATATTTACTTCTTTGCAGAGGTTGATAAAATCAGGATGTAAAGTTGGCTCTCCTCCTCCGAACCCTAGACCTAAAGTTCCATTCTTATCCAGTTCAGAAGCCCAATTTAATACATTTTCGGAATTCAAAAAGGCTTTGTGCTTCGGGGCATAGCAGTGTTTACAGGCTAGGTTGCAAGCGTTTGTTAGAGCTATAGCTACGTGTCTTGGAGCAAGGCTCCAAGTTTCTTTTTTAGGAGATATTTCATCTAACAAAATGTTAGTGCCTGTTTGTCTATCAAACAGGTGAATGCCTGATGCTCCAATTCTTAGTTTCATTTTTTAGAGATTCGTGAAAATTAGTGTTAATTAGTGGTTAAGCTTTTAGTTCATCCAGTGCTTGGTTGATGAAGGGTGCGGTTCGGGAGGTTTTTGATTTGGCTACTTGTTCGGGTTTGCCTTGAGCTACGATGGTGCCGCCTTTTTCGCCAGCTTCGGGGCCGATGTCGATGAGGTAGTCGGCTTGGGCCATGATGGTGGTGTGGTGTTCTACTATGATTACGGTGTGACCTTCGTCGGTGAGGCGGTGGAGGACTTCGATGAGTTTGTTGACGTCTTGGGCATGGAGTCCGATGGTGGGTTCTTCGATGAGGTAGAGGTTTTTGTTGGTGGGTCCCATGTTGCGGATGTTGGCGCGGCCTTTGGTGAGCTCGGCTACTAGCTTGATGCGCTGGGCTTCGCCTCCGCTGAGGGTGGGGCTGGGTTGTCCGAGCTGGAGGTAGCCTAGTCCGGTGTCGTTTAGGAGGGTTAGGGTGCGGCCTAATTTGGTGTGGTTTTTGAAGAACTCTGCGGCTTCTCCGATGGAGAGGCGGAGGATTTCTCCGATGTTGAGGCCGTTGTAGCGGATCTCTAGGGTGGCTGGGTTGTAGCGCATTTCATCGCAGGCTTCGCAGGGGACGTAGGTGGTGGGGAGGAAGTCCATTTCTAGCTTGATGCGGCCGTTGCCTTTGCAGTCTGGGCATTGGCCTTCTGCGTTGTTGAAGGAGAAGCGGGAGGCGGTGTAGCCACGCATTCTGGCTTCGGGGACTTGTGCCATGAGCTTGCGGATGTCGTCGAATACTTTGACGTAGGTGGCTGGGCAGGAGCGGGAGGTTTTGCCGATGGGGGTTTGGTCCACCTCATACGTATGTTTCAATAAATTGAACCCTGACGATGATTTGAAATTACCATGGGCTTGCGCTCCCTTACGGTCGCCCGCAGGTGATTTGAATTTGGCGACTGCCGCCTTGCTAGCTCCTTTGGTAGGGATGTTGGCGATGGTGCCGCGCATGAGGCTGGATTTTCCGCAGCCTGAGACTCCGGTGATGACGGTGAGGCGACCGAGCGGGATGCGGACGTCGATTTCTTTGAGGTTGTTTTGGGTGCAGTTGGTGATTTTTAGCCAGGCGTCTTTTTCGGAGATTTTGGGGATCTTTCTTCTTGGGGGAGTTGGTGGTGTGAGAGTGCTGGAGATTTTTAATCTCCTTAATTTTTTATTGGCTTGGGTTGATGAGGGAGATTGGAAATCTCCAGCACATTGAGTGACTTCGCCACCTTCTTTTCCGGCTCCGGGGCCGATGTTGATGAGGGTGTCGGCTCGGGCCATGGTTTCGTCATCGTGCTCTACGATGAGGAGGGAGTTGCCTTTGGACTTGAGGGTGTCTAGGGTGTCTAGGAGCTGGACGTTGTCGCGGGGGTGGAGGCCTATGGTGGGTTCGTCAAGGATGTAGAGGACTCCTGTTAGATTTGATCCTAGCTGGGCGGCTAGGCGGATACGCTGGGATTCTCCACCAGAGAGGGTGTCTGCGGAGCGGTCTATGGAGAGGTAGTCTAGGCCTACTTTTTTGAGGAATGTTAGACGCTGGATGATTTCTGGGAGGATGTCACGGGCGATGAGTTTGTCTCTGCCTGTGAATTTCCATTTCTCTAACAGATGGATGGCATCGCTGACGGGGTGAGCAGTGATTTCTGAGATTGGTTTTCCTTCGATGAGGATATGGCGGGATTCTTCGCGGAGTCGAGCGCCTTCACATTCTGGGCAGGTGATTCTTGTTGCGTCTTTGTCTTTGCCTTTTCCGTGGGAGAGTTCTGCGTGAATTTCTGCTTCGGCTTCTGAGTTAAATTCGTTTGCTTTGCGGCGTTTTTTACGTGCTGGTGGGACATCTACGATGGTGCCGTAGCCGCGACATTCCTTGCACCAGCCTCGGGGAGAGTTGAATGAAAAGTGGTGGGGGTCTGGCTCATCGAAGGATTTTCCGGTGACTGGCGAGAAGCGGGATGTGGAGTAGTTGGTGATGGTAAATTTTTTATTTTTTGTCACTACTGCGATGGCGCAGCGTCCGCTTCCGAGCTTGAGTGCGGCTTCTGTGTGACTGATGCCTGCGCTGGGGTGGACGGCGTAGATGTCGTGTTCCTTGTAGCGGGCTAGTGGGGTGAACTCGGTGGTTTTGATGAGTTTGCCATCAGCTATGACTTCTGCGATGCCGTGCTTCTGGGCGGCGGCTACGATGTCTGTATGGTAGCCTTTTTTGGCGATGACGAGGGGGACTAACAGAAGCGATGATTTGTTAGATTTAAGTTCGTCTGAAATCTGCTTGTGGATGGCTTCTAGGGTTTGGGAAACGACGGGGAGTCCGCTGACTGGGCAGTGCTGGGTGCCGAGCTTGGCGTAGAGGAGGCGGAGGAAGTGGTAGATCTCGGTGACGGTTCCTACGGTGGATTTTCCGCCACCACGGGAGACGCGCTGCTCGATGGCTACGGTGGGCGGGAGTCCTTCTATTTTGTCGATGTCTGGCTTTTCTAGCTGACCTGCGAACTGTCGAGCGTAGGGTGACATGGAGTCTAGGAAGCGGCGCTGGCCTTCGGCGAAGATGATGTCGAAGGCGATGGTGGATTTGCCTGAGCCGGAGAGTCCGGTGATGCAGACGAGTTGGTCACGCGGGATGGTGAGGTCGATGTTTTTGAGGTTGTTTTCGCGAGCTCCGTAGAGGGAGATTGAGTTGCCAGTTACCAGTTGCCAGTTACCAGTTGGGTCTGCTCGGCGATCAGACCCTACCGGGATCGCTAGAGCGGTTCCTGTGGGGGAGTCTTGTTTGGCTAGTTGTTCTGGGGTTCCGGTGAAGGTGATTTTTCCGCCGTCGGTTCCTGCGCCTGGGCCTATATCAATGATGTGATCGGCTGCTCGGATGACGTCTAGGTTGTGCTCGATGATGAGGAGGGTGTGACCTGAGTCGGCTAGGGTTTGGAAAACTTCGAGGAGTTTTTCGATGTCGGTGAAGTGGAGGCCGGTGGTGGGTTCGTCTAAAATCAAAAGTGTGGACTTTTGTATTGGTGATTTGATATTTGAAATTTGAGATTTGATTGCTGCCTTGTCATTGCCTTTGATGAGGTTTAGTTTGGGTGCTTTGGTTTTTGCTTTGGCTAATAGTTGGCAGAGTTTGATGCGTTGAGATTCGCCGCCGGAGAGGGTGTTGAGGGGCTGTCCGAGGCGGAGGTAGCCGAGTCCGACGTCTAGGAGGGGTTGGAGTGCGCGTTGGATTTTGTTTTTCTGGTTTTTGACTTTTTGGATGTCGAAATCCTGTGGCTCGAATTGTGCGAGGGCCTCGGTGACGGTGAGCTGGAGGGTTTCTGCGATGTTCTTTTCTAGGTAGGTGTATTTTAGTGCGCTGGCACCGTAGCGGGAGCCATCACATTCTGGGCAGGTGATGTAGAGGTCGGAGAGAAACTGCATTTCTACTTTCTCGAAGCCATTTCCCATGCAGCGTTCGCAGCGACCGGTGCCTGAGTTGAAGGAGAAATATCCGGGTTTAAGTTGAGCTGATTGGTGGGTGGCGAATAGCTCGCGGATGGCATCGAATGCGCCTGAGTAAACAGCTGGTGTGGAGCGTGGGGTGCGGGTGAGTGGTGACTGGTCGATCCGCTCTACAGCTCCGATGTGTTCTATGCCGGTGAGCTTTTTGATGAAGGCTGGTGGGGTTTCTGTGGGCTGGTGAAGTTGGTCTAGGATGTTGTTGTAGATGATGTCATTGGCGAGGGTGGATTTACCTGAGCCGGAGAGGCCGGTGAGGCAGGTGATGATGCCGATGGGGAGTTTTACAGAGAGGTTTTCTATGTTGTGCTGGTGTGCGCCTGTGATGCTGAGGTAAGTTTTTGATTTGCGGCGTTTGGCTGGGATGGGGATGGATTTTTCTCCTGTTAGATAGGGGAGGGTTATTGATTTGGTTAGATCGGTCTTATTTGACGGATTGGTCGGATCTCCTTGGAAAACGATGTTGCCACCGGCTTCGCCTGCTTTTGGTCCGATGTCGATGAGGTTGTCTGCGGAGTGCATGACGGCTTCTTCGTGCTCGACTACGACTACGGTGTTACCTTTGTCACGGAGGTCATGCATGACTTTGATGAGGCGGTGGATGTCTTGGGAGTGGAGTCCTACGGTGGGTTCATCGAGCACGAAAAGGGTGTTAGTGAGGGCTGCGCCTAGGCAGGTGGTGAGGTTGACACGCTCGATTTCGCCGCCGGATAGCGTGCGGGCTGGGCGGTCTAGGGTGAGGTATCCGAGTCCGACTTCATTGAGATAGTGGAGACGGGCTTTGATTTCTGTTAGAGCGTGTTTGGTGGAGCTGTTAGGTTGTTCGTTGGGGATCTGGTCGAAGAAGTCTTTGAGCTCTGTTAGGGGGAGTTGCCAGAGTTCGGGTAGGGTTTTTCCTTCGGAAAAACTATTTGTGATTGATTGCGAGCTGGCGCTCGGGGTTTTGGGACAGAAGCCGGAGGCGTCTGGCACATTGAGGAAAAAGCATTGCGCGTAGGGTTTAAGACGGGTGCCGTCGCAAGAGCTGCAGTCGGTGTAGGCTCGGTAGTTGGCTAGGAATACGCGGACGTGCATTTTATAGGCTTTGGATTCCATCCAGTCGAAAAAGCCTCTTACTCCATACCATTCACCGCTACGCCAGAGTTCGTCTGCGTTTCCGTGCTCGCCTTGGATTACCCAGTTTTGTTCTTTTTTGGTGAGTTGGTGCCAGGGGGTGGTGATGGAGATTCCTTTGGCTTTGGCTGCTTTTAGTAGGTCAGACTGACAGTCTTCTCCGCGTGCGGTCTGGAAGGGCTTGACTGCTCCTCTTTTTAGGGAGAGTGATGGATCTTGGATGGCTTTATGAAGGTCTATGCCGATGACTTTTCCGAATCCTCGGCAGTCTTCACAGGCTCCTATGGGGGAGTTAAATGAGAAGTGGGCAGCGGTTGGTTTAGCAAGGGTGAAGCCGGTGTTGGGATTGATCCATAGGGTGGAGTATTTGAGATTTGTAATTTGTGATTTGTGATTGAGCAGTGCGCAAATTTTACCTTTACCATTAGAGAGAGCAGCTTCGATTGCTTCGTGAAGGCGGGCTTTGCTCTGAGTGTTGAGTTTGACACGGTCTTGAATGATTTGAATCTCTTTGCTCTTGAACTTCTTAATGGTGGGTGGCTCATCGGTGCGGTGTGTTTCACCGTCAATGAGAATGCGAAGGTAACCTTGCTGGTCTAGCATGAGGAATATTTCCTCTATGGTAGAGTTAGTCGGTGCTGGGATGTTGAAGGTGATCAGTGCGTTTTCGTCAGGAAATTTTTCTAACAGATCTGCTATTATCGAGGATGGTGAGTCTGGTTTGATTTCTGTTCCATCGTTAGGATCATAGGCTCGTGCTAGGCGCGGGAAGATTACTTTAAGGTAATCATTTAGTTCTGTTAGAGTGCCTACTGTAGAGCGAGAGGTGCGGATGTTGTTCTTCTGCTCTACTGCGATGGCGGGTGGTATGTTTTCTATGCGATCGACAACGGGCTTGTCCATGCGATCGAGAAACTGACGAACGTATGGCGAGAATGTTTCTACATAACGACGCTGACCCTCTGCGTATAAGGTGTGAAATGCGAGGGAAGACTTACCTGAGCCTGATGGTCCAGTGATGACAGTGAGTTCTCCGTGAGGGATGTTTAGTGAAATGTTTTTTAGGTTGTGCTGATTTGCTCCAGTTATTTTAATCGAATCGCTTGTTATCGGTTTCCGGGTAACTGTTTTTTTTGTAGCTTTTTTAGCCGCTTTTTTTGCTACTTTTCTAGTAGTTTTTTTGACGGTAATTTTCTTTGCTGCTTTTTTCGCTGTTTTCTTTTTTGGCACAGAGAAGTTCTAGCCTGTCTGTCTAGTTTTGGCTAATTTTTTTGTTATTTATATCTGCTGAAAATTATGAAAACCGCAGGCACAAAAAAGCCAGTATGCTAGAGGGTAGCTACTGGCTCAGATGTTTTTTGCAATGGGGAAAATCTTATCTTACGTATCCTCGGCTTCTTGCGCTTTGGTATTTTACGATACCATCAACAATGCCTTCTGCCATTTTCTGCCTGTACCAACCTTTCATGCAGCGTCTTCTTTCGGAGTAATTGCTTACGAATCCGCACTCTACTAGGACTGACGGGTTCTTAGCTCTTCTTAGGACTGCGTATTTAGCATATTTCACTCCGCGATTATGAGCGCGATATTTTCTGAGCATCCCTGTTTGAATATAGCTAGCGAGGGGTTTGGATCGGCTTGTATAGTAGAAAGTTTCTAGTCCTTTGATCGCTTTATTGTAAGTGTAGTTGTAATGGATAGAAACAAAGATGGAGTTACTGTAACGATTGGCTATATCTGCGCGCTTTGATAGTGAGATGAAGACATCGCTTTTGCGGGTGAGACGCGTGCTGTAGCCTTTTCTGCGCAGTAGGTAATCCACTCTTAATGCTGTATCGAGAGCTAGATGCTTTTCATAAACTCTACCATAGCTACCTCCGTTGTCTTTTCCTCCATGTCCTGGATCAATGATCACAGTTCTGAATTTCCCCGCTTGAGAAACTACAGATGTTGCCAGAATTGCTAGTAGGCAAATGATAGTTTTCTGAAATTTGTTCATTTTAGTTGTTGAGCTTGAAGTTAATATGGTGGGGAGATGGGATTATTGCTATATGCGATGTTTTTAATATGCTGGGATAGTTTTGTCAACCTTATATTTTAAAAAAATTGAAAATTATAAAAACTTAATTAGAGCGCGTTTATATTCGCTTAATTGATTGATTTATAGCTACTAATAAATAGTATAAAAAATACTTAGATCCGCTAATCCATAATCAATATTTGATACAAAACCAAATTTTAATGGCTGACTAGCACAAAAATAAGTATTTTGTAATCATTTGCTTAGGCTGATCGCTCACTAGTATATTTCTAACACCTGATTCTATCATTATCTATCATATAATCTGGCAATCAAACGAAAATAGCCTACAGATAGTGATGGAAAATGAGTGAAAGGCTAAAAGAATTTGAACAATGGGGAGAGGACGTGATCTTTGGCAGAGCTAAGGGACTACGTGCAAGCCTGATGCGGGTATTTTTACGTGGATTATCATGGCTGTTTAGAGGTCTGGTTGCTTTACGCTTAAATTTATTTAAACGAGGCTGGAAAGAGCAGGCTCACTTGGGAACGATGGTGATAAGTATCGGCAATATCACGATGGGTGGTACTGGAAAGACTCCGGTCGTGGAGCTTTTTGCTAGGACTCTGCGTGATAGAGGCAGAAAAGTTTCGATATTAAGCAGAGGATATAAGAGCAAGCCGCTAGATGAACCTCAAGAATGGCGAAAGAGAGAAAATAATGAGCTGGTTGGTGAGGAAGAAATGCCAAAAGTTGTAAGCTGCGGACAGGGTGTGAAGCTTGAGGTCCAGTATGCTGGTGATGAACCCTACATGCTGGCTAAAAATCTAGATAATGTATCCGTGGTAGTGGACAAGGATAGAGTGAAAGGAGGGAAATTTGCTATCCAGGAGCTTGGTGCGGATATTTTATTATTAGATGACGGCATGCAATTTCTCAAAATCGCACACAGTATTGATATAGTGCTAGTGGACTCTAACAGCCCATTCGGCACTGGAGCTATGATGCCAAGAGGAACACTCCGAGAACCTCCGAGAAATTTATGTAGAGCTGACTATATTTTCATTACTAAGTGTAGAAAAGCGCATAACGATGAACTGATAAAAAAAATCAAGAAACATAACAAGGTGGCTGAAATTATAGAATGTACACATGGACCTGTGCATTTAGAAAATGTATTCAACGGTGAGACGAAACCGCTGAGTTTTCTTAAAGATAAATACATCGCAGCTATCAGTGGGATTGCTGTTCCTGAGAGCTTTGAAGAGAAGCTCACTGACTTGGGAGCTAACGTATTGTTTCATCGCACGTTCTCAGATCATTACTCGTTTTCTCAAAGTGATATTGACCGATTTATGACCCGCTGCATGAGAAGAGATGCAGAGATCATTGTGACTACAGAAAAAGATGCGGTGAGATTTCCTAAGCCTAGTGAAATGGACGTGGATGTTTACTTTCTCAGGATAGAAGTAGATATCTTAAGCGGTGCTGATGTATGGGACAAGCTCGTATCAAGAACATGTGGAGAGAGAGAACCCGTAGATCCATTATTGATCTACGAGCGACAGCGGAAGTTTACTTAAAATAGTTTTCGAAGTCTTCATTGGTAGTGCCAATGTTCCTCGCTTCTTCTGTGATTAATTTCATAGCGCTCACTTGACCTTTTTTCTCCATTTCCTTTTTTAGCTTTTGGAGTTGTTTCATGTACCCAGTTCTGAGTGTTTCGATCTGCTCGTTATGCTCATGATCAATTCTTGCTTGTTTCTCCACTGCATAATTAGTGTAGTCTTTCGCTCTTTCTGATGGTCCTTCACCTGCAAGCTGCACGGGAACGCGGGGCTTATCCTTGACCATGCTAATAATTTTATTAATCACCAGAGACTCTGCAAGTCTAACATTTTTAGGAAGTCCACGCATGTAGGTTTCTAAATCGCTCCAAAGTTTCTTCACATTACTAGCGTGTTTTTTCTCTGTTGCCGCACGTTGCTTAGTAACGAGAGCTCTCGCTTTACTTCTCAGAGCCTTGAGTCCCCCACTGCTATTTCCGTTGGTATTTAAACTAGCCACCTTCACTTTAGATTTATCTTTACTCCACTCGATGATAAATCCGTCAGCCTTAGCCCTCGCTGAAATGTCCATAATTTCTAGCTCCTTAGCAGCCTTAATGACCACATATTTCTCACTTTGCGGATGGGAAGGTGCCCATTTCAGGTTAACCCATTTTTCGCCAGTTCTCCATGCCCAGATATTGTTCTGTTTTTCACCAGCTGTCCACAGGGTCTCGCCAGATTTACAGTACTTAGCAATCAATCCTTCAACTTCATATTTCTCATCATCATTTGTAATGGCGATAAGATGTCCACCTGAGGCAATCGCTAGTTCACTAGCCTCTGAGAATGTCACTAGTCTTTTGATCAGACAGTAATTTCTGGCACCAGCTGTAATGGTTCCTGGCGGATACTTAGGGTTGATGTCCGTGAGAGTGTCACTGGTTCTTAGTAATCGGTATTCAATGCCGGCAGGGTTACTTCCATCAGCTCTCCATTCGATAAAGAAATTTAACTTCTTATCGCTATTCGTTTTTCCTACTGCTCCGTATTTAGAAATTTTTGCAAATACTCGGTTATAGTTAGGTTTGAGCGTAAGAGTATCTGTCCAAGGCGTGTCATCCACCCAGCTCCAGCCTTTGTCACCACTACTACCTGCACCGAGCCACACATCTCCGGCATCAGCGGGAATTTGCTTCATTAGCACCGTAAGGTCAGATTTCGACTTACACACTGCGATATAACCGCCGTATTCTCTACTCCAGGAGTCTGCCTCATCCCACGTCATCTTTTTATCGATATACATAACGATACGTGAATCCTGATCACGCATGAAGATAGTCTCAGGCATCTTCTGCATTGGTCTTTCTCCGTTCCCTAGAAGTTCTTTTACTTTCTCCAATTTTTCTAACGGAGTGAGTTTGACCACCACTGGAGGTGGTGAACTTGAGCCGTTGTCACCGCCATTGGATGGCTTCGGTCTCCGCTCTGCTTCTCTAGCAGCTGCATCACGGCGGCGTTCTTCTGCTATAGCTGCCTCTCTGTCCTCTTTCTCTTTTTTCTTAATCGCTATTTTTTCTGCATCAGCTTTTTCTAGTTCTGCTACCTCTTTTTCCTTCACTTTCTTCATTTCCAATACGGCATAAATAGCACCCAATAAGAAAATGATGATGACTATATTACGCATCAACTTGGAGTTTGACGGAACAGTGTGTGTTATCGGGGCAGGCACTGGTCTGGATCCTGGCTGCTCCTCTGAACTATTGGTGGAATCAGACCCGGCAGAGCCCGCTGTTAATAATTTATTCTTTGAAGAAGGATTCTCTAAAACGGCTTTCACCTCATCTGCAAATTCCTTCGCAGAACTGTGGCGACGCTCAATATCAGGATGAGTCGCTTTTTGTATAATTTTATCAAACCTAGCATCACTATCAGCAAACTCTGTCACTGATGCGTATTCGTTATCAGGTAGCTGCCCAGTAAGTAGCTCGTAGAACATCACACCCACAGCAAAGACGTCTGTTCTATTATCCACTTTCTCAGGTGCCTCTAAAACCTCAGGTGCGGAATAACCTGGTGTGCCGTAGATGACTCCAGACTCTGTCATGCCGCTAGGTCTAGCTAGTCCGAAATCTCCGATCTTAGGAACCGCTTTTTTATTAAGTAAAATATTAGCTGGCTTCACATCTCTGTGAAGAATCCCGGCTTCATGAGCGTGATCTAGACCAGAGCATACGCCACTTATAATATCCACTGCCGTTTCTTGGATGATCGCCTTTCCGTGAGCCGAGTGATGGAGAGATTTTCCTTTCACATACTCCATGATAATGTAGAGCATTCCATCAATATCTCCGAAATCATAAATACCGATCAGATTTGGGTGATTCAGTTTTGCCATCAACTTAGCCTCTGATTGAAAAGACTCTCTGAACTCCTCATCCTCACCAAACTCTCTAGGCAGCACCTTCACAGCGACCTGCCTATCCAGTGAGGACTGACGGGCCAGATACACAGCCCCCATACCCCCTTGAGCAATAAATGACTCAAATTGATACCCATCTAATAGGTTTTCTAGTTCATCTAATTTAGGAGCCTCAAAGCTGGTAAATTCTTGGTGATCATTTGACATACGGAAAAGGAATAAACGGTTTAGTTTTTGTTAAGAACATAGATTTGCTATCACCCCTAACAAACTATTGCAATTCTACTTTACGCAAAATAGGCTTTCTGTGACATCTTTTTCATATTTTAACTCACTCCAGCATGAACGAAACAGAAATTTTCCAACAAATAGGCGAGAAAGGCATCACTGATATGTGTGCCGCATTTTATAGAAAAGTTCCTAATGATGATATTCTGGGACCTATGTATCCGAAGGATGACATGGGTGGAGCCGAGGTGAGACTCAGAGACTTCTTACTCTTCCGCATCGGAGCAGACACCACCTATCTGGAAACTCGTGGTCACCCGAAGCTACGCATGCGTCACGCCCCCTTCGAGATCAACTTCCGCGCCAGAGACCGCTGGGTGAAACTCATGGATGAAGCCATGGAAGAATCTAACATCCCTGCCGAAACAGCCAAGGCACTCCATACTTTTTTCTACCAAGTCGCAGACTTTCTGAGAAATGTCCGCGAGCCTGAGATGGAAGATCGGTTTAAAATTTAAGCACTCCAATTCACCCAGTCACGGTGAATTAGGAAATCTGTGTAAAGTCTCGCCTCCTCACTCCCCTCTTCTGGCTCATAGCCATAGACCCAGCGGACTAGTGGTGGGAGACTCATCAGGATAGACTCGGTGCGCCCGCCAGACTGGAGACCAAAGAGTGTTCCGCGATCAAATACGAGATTAAACTCCACGTATCTACCGCGACGATAAAGCTGAAATTCTCTCTCCCGTTCACCGTAGCTCTCCTCTCTCCGGCGTTCCACAATAGGTCCATACGCAGGAACGAAGCTATCACCCACTGCTCTCAGGAAACGGAAACTCTCTTCAAATCCTAACTCATTTAAATCATCAAAAAACAACCCGCCCACACCTCTCGGCTCATCTCTGTGCTTGAGATAGAAATACTCATCACACCACTTCTTATACTTTGAATACAAATCACCCGCAAACCCCTCGCACGCATCCTTAGCCACTTGGTGCCATTGCTGGCAATCCTCTTCGTAGCCATAATATGGAGTCAGATCATACCCGCCTCCAAACCACCAGATCGGCTCCTCGCCTTCCTTTTTCGCTACAAAAAACCGCACATTCATATGCGTAGTCGGCACGCGCGGATTCAGCGGATGTATCACCAGAGACACACCCATCGCCTCAAAGCTACGCCCGGCTAGCTCTGGCCTGTGCGCGGTCGCACTCCCAGGCATACTTGCACCCGTCACGTGGGAGAAATTCACCCCTCCTTTTTCAAACACCGCACCATCAGTCAGCACCCGTGAGCGGCCTCCTCCGCCCTCCTCGCGCACCCAGCTCTCTTCCTTAAATTCTGCCCCTCCATCTAGCCCCGCCAGATCAGCACAAATACTATCCTGTAACTGTTGGAGGTAAGTTTTTACTGCATCTATATTTACCATCACTTTTTCTATTAAATTGTATCTGTTAGAGTGAACCCATTCGGTAACAGCCCCTTAGCCGTCATCACTTCATCTGTCCCGTTTGACACCACCAGCGCATCTGGAGCTAGCTCGAAAAGCCACTGCCTGCATCCACCACATGGCATCGTCTCCGAGCTATTCACCACCACACCATCACGCTTCTCAGCGTCTCTACAACACACCGCCACTATCTTAATCTCGGTAGCACCATTCATCCGCGCATGACCTATCGCCACGCGCTCAGCACATATCCCCAGGTTACTGGAAGCATTTTCAATATTCGCCCCCTTAAACACACCCTTCTCGGTCAAAACAACACAACCCACATGATACCTCGAATACGGAGCATAGGCTAAATCACACGCCTCTTCTGCCAAAACTAACAATTCCTTCATCTCATCTGTCATGTCATCACTATTCCAAATCAGAAAATAATTACCAGCAAATTACCCATTTCTCTCATCACAATTATGCATTTTTTCCTTCCCCACTCTGCCCCGGCATCGCTATATTAAATCCTACAAAACTTCCATAAAATGAACGAAACCTGCCCTTCGCAACGTTTAATAAATAGTCAATAGAAACGATGCGCTAGCCGCGACCCCACAGCTAAACGCGACCCCACAAAGAGTCACCCACAAAATAAGATGCACCATCACTCCACAACGAATCACCCGCTTCTGGGTTCCCTTAGAATACTCACAGCTCTCATCTGCGCGCTCACACTCGCCTGCACAGCCACTGCTCAGAACACGGTTGAAAATGCAGCCCAGCCAAAATCTGAAACCAAGCGACCCTACTTCAACGACAAAAAAGTCCCTAACGCTAAGGACCTAATCGCCATTCAAGAACTGCTCCAGAAAAATGTAGCTAAAGCCAGAGCCGCCACCGTCTGCATCCAGCTAGGACAGGGATCTGGCAGCGGAGTCATCGTAAATGAAGATGGTCTCATCCTCACCGCCGCCCACGTCAGCGCTGGCGTGAATAAAGACCTCACCGTAGTCATGGAAGACGGAAAAAAATACAAAGCGCGCAGCCTCGGACTCCACTCCGAGACAGATGCGGCCATGATCCAGATCACCGATAAAGGCAAATTCCCATTCGTGGAAATAGAACCAGCCAAAGAACGAGAAAATGCCAGCACCAAGCTCGGCGACTGGGTATTCTCACTCGGTCACTCAGGCGGGTTTGATAAGGCTCGCGGCAGCGGGCTCAGACTCGGCAGACTCGTCAGAATAGCAGACAACACCATCCAGTCTGACTGCACCCTCATCGGTGGCGACTCCGGCGGCCCACTCTTTGACCTAAACGGAACCCTCATAGGAATCCACAGCCGTGTGGGAGGAGTCACTGAGATCAACCTCCACGTCCCCATTCACGTCTTCCACACATTCTGGGACGACATGGTGAACGAGAAATTTATCGGAGAAGGTCCCTTCGCCAAGAAGCCTAAGAAAGGCGGCGCATTCATCGGCATAGCCGTTGAGAAAGTAGAACAGGGACTTAAAATCACAGACGTAGATGAAGAAGCTGCCGCAGGAAAGGCAGGCGTAAAAATAGGCGACATCCTCACCGAAGTGAATGGCAAAAAAATAGCCGACAAAGACGCACTCCTCGCTCTCATGAAAGATAAATCAGAAGGCAATGACATGACCCTCAAGCTACTCAGAGGAGCAGAGACCGTGGAGCTGAAGCTCAAGCTAGGAGCACGCTAAACCGCTAAACCTTAGAAATTTTCCCACATGAATACTCATAAAATCAACCCCAACAACCTCACACTCAAAGGCATCAAAAGCAGTGGGCTCGCCATCGGCATCCTCTGCCTAGGTCTCGTCTCATGCAGCCAGATCCCAGTGCTAGGGCAGTCATCACTCTCAGGTGATCTCCGCATGAATGGCAAAGGAGTAGAAGCTGCCTTCGAAGCACAGAGACAAGTCCTTCAAGACAGTAGTGCCGCCATCTACATGGGCAGAAAACCTATCGGTTACGGAGTCATCATGAGCGCGGACGGCTACATCCTCACCAAGAGAAGTGAGCTATTCCTACTCGATCCCAAGACCAAGAAAAGCAGCCTCAAAGAGGATTTAAAAATCATCGTAGGAGAAGACAGATACTCAGAAGTCAGCCTCCTCGCCTCCGACATTGAGTGGGATCTAGCTATCCTGAAGATAGACGCCAAAAACCTTACCTCTATTCAGTGGGCAGACGCCTCAGACATAGAGCAAGGCACCTGGGTAGTCACCAATGGCTCTACCACCAAGAAGAGACGCCGAGTAAACATTGGCATCATCAGTGCCAAAGCGCGTGAGATCAAAGGAGAGCTTCCAGTCATGCTAGGAGTAGGTCTAAAAGAGCAAGACGATGGCGTGGAGATCACCGCAGTCACAAAGAAATCTGGAGCAGAAGCCGCCGGAATACTCAAAGGTGACCTCATCAAAACATTTGATGGGGCAGAAGTCACCAAGCGTGAACAAATCCTAGACATCATCCGCGAAAAGCAGCCTGGCGACTTTGTCGAAGTAGAATTTCTCCGTGAGGGAAAGATGCTCAAACACAAAATGGAGCTCAGACCGCGTAAAGAAATAACCGGCGGAGGCAAAGCACCCCAAAACCGGAATGACCAGATGAGTGGTGACTATTCCGAGCGCAGAAATAGCTTCCCCATGGCACTCCAGACAGACATAGACCAAATCTCACGCCA
>CAKZMG010000027.1 GCA_937128235.1 uncultured Verrucomicrobiales bacterium | reverse complement strand
AGGTCATCACAGGCTTCTTTGAGTCTGTCGCAGACGCCTTGCTCGCCTTTTTTGATGTAGGAGCGTGGGTCGTATTTTCCTTTGACTCCTACTTCTCCGTCTATCTTGAGGACGGCTTCGATGTTCTCACAGATGTGGGTGACGATGGGGCGGGTGAAGGCGTATTGGGTGTCTGTGTCGATGTTCATTTTGATGACTCCGTAGCCGAGGGTCTCGCGGATGTCTTCTAGGTCTGAGCCTGAGCCGCCGTGGAATACGAAGTCCATTTGTGCTTCAGCACCGTGCTTGTCTGTGACTGCTGCCTGGCCATCGCGGAGGATGGTTGGCTTGAGCTTGACTGAGCCTGGCTTGTAGGCTCCGTGGACGTTTCCGAAGGTGGCTGCGAACATGAATCTGCCTATTGGGGAGAGTGTCTCATAGACTTGGATCATGTCTTCTGTGGTGGTGTAGAGTTTCTCTGCTGGGAGGTCTGAGGTGTCGTGTCCGTCTTCTTCTCCGCCTACGCAGCCTGCTTCTACTTCGAGGATGATGTTGAGCTCTGCACATTCCTTGAGGAGACCTTTTGAGATTTCCATGTTTTGGTCTAGGTCTACTACTGATCCATCAAACATGTGTGACTGGAAGAGTGGTCCTTTTCCTTCTGCGATGCGTGCGCGTGATGCGTCTAGGAGTGGGCGGAGGAAGCCATCTACTTTTTCTGGGTGGCAGTGGTCTGTGTGGAGAGCTACGAGGATGTCGTATTTCTCTGCGAGTTTGTGGGTGGCTTCTGCGAGGACGATGGCACCGAATGCGGCGTCTGCGACTGAGAGTCCGGATGCGAACTGACCGCCACCTGTGGAGACTTGGATGATGCCGTCTGAGCCGGCTTCTGCGAAGGCTTTGAGTGCACCGTTGATGGTGGAGAGTGAGGTGATGTTAATGGCTGGGTATGCGTAGCCGCCTTTCTGGGCAGCGTCTAGCATTTGTGCGTATTGTTCTGGTGTTGCTACTGGCATTGTATTTGTGTGTTAGGTGTTAAGTTGTTATGTTTTAGGTTAAAATGGGATGTCGTCTCCGCGGAGGTCGTCCATGGATGGTTCTCCGCCGCTTGAATCATTGGAGAAGTCTGGGATGTCGTTACTGGTGTTAGCAGGAGCGGCATTATTTCCGCCACCACCGCCACCTGCGCCTGCTTGTATTTTCCAGCAGTTGAGGTTGACGTAGTATTTGCCTTGGTATTCGTTTCCTCGGATGTCGAAGCTCACGTTGACGGCTTGCCCTACTGCGAATTGGTCGAGTAGTGTGCATTTGTCTTTGACGATTTCGAATTTAATGTCTTGTGGCCATTTGGAGTCTCCTGTGGTGATGACGAATTCACGCTTGGTGAATCCTGATCCAAATGTTTGGGTGTCATTGATAAGTTTAATAGTGCCTTGTGCTTCGTACATGATGCGGCGAGTGTGTCTTTTCTCTTTCCCTTGTCAACTCTGATGTGGATTGTAGTTTGGCATAAAACAGCAGCTGAAATTTACAACGCTATTGAGCTGGTGTCACTTTACAGCGGTAGAATGTTTTGTCTGGGTTAATGGGCATTAGGAAGGTGACCCATTGTGTAGTGCCATCGTCTGAGAGTGTTCCTGCTGTGCTATCTGCTATCCATTTTCCTGGACCAGTGGTGCTGAGGTCAGTTGAGGTTTCTAGCTGGTAGTTTACTTCTAGTGTGGCGTGGTTGAGTGGGCGGCGGTATTTAAATTCTATTTTATCTGTTCCGGCATCATCTACTATCTGGATGGTTACAAGGGCATTAGCGGGGTCTTTAGATTCTGGGTCTAGTCCAAACACCATTTCTTGAAATGCGGTATAGCCATCGCCGTCATTGTCTGCATCGCTTGTGAGGGTGCCGATGGCTCCAAAATGCTTTATTTCCCAGGCATCATTGAGTCCATTAGCATCATTGTCCTTTGGGGTGCCAATGATGGGACCCAGGCCGAGGAGGTTTCTGGAGTCTTGCTTAAGGTTTACTTTGGCGGGGTTTTGGTTGGCGGAGACATATTCTCCGGAGGGGAGATTGAGTAGGTAGTCACGCGGATGCTCGCCAAACCAATGATGAAAGTAGTCCGCATAACTGTGGATGACTTGGCGATCATATCCTGCTTGCTTCTTGTAGGTGTCCACGATGTCATGCATGGCGTCCTCGAAGGTGACTGGACCTGCGGTATCTACTTTAAACCTGCTGGCGAGGGGTTCATTTCTGATTTCTTCCCACCAAGTTTCTTCATCAGAATTAGGCCATAGTCCTGTGAGGTCATTTACTTCGAACCCAGAGGATATTTTTTTTCCATTGGCTGAGGTGTAGTTGATGATTGGTGTTAGCCAGCTTTTGACGGTGGTGAGATTATCATTGTATGACATGTAGGCACCGTGGCCGATGGTGTCCATGATGTGCTCGCTCATGGGTTTTGTAATGCCATTCCAGGCTACATTTTGATTTCTCCATTTGGGGCGTAGTGCTTGAGAGATGATGATGTCTGGAGAGTTGGTATCGACCCAGTCTTGGGCTATTTTCAGGGTGTCGAGTAGGTCATCATAGACGGTGATGTCATTTGGTTCTTGGTCTAGATGGATGCCTGCGATGGGGGTGGTGGGGTGAGCGATATTGAAGCGATGGGCTGCTTCTGCTAGGCGTTTGATTGATTGTTTCTGAGCTGTGATGGTCATGCGCGAGTCGTCAGGGTCATCCCATAAGTAGCACATCAGCCATACTTGGATTCCTCTGTTGTTTGCTTCTGCTACGAAGTTTGCGAAGTCAGCTTCGTGTGGGATGGTTGGTGTGGCATTATCCAGATCAGCCATATGCCATTCCCAGACAGCATTGTAGAAGTAGAGCACACGGATGGATTTGTTTTCACAGAAGTCAAAGAATAGGTCCTGTGAACCTTTGTAGTTTTCATAGAAACGCGCCTGGGCATTTCTGGGTGCGTTGGGTGTGGGGTCCCACGAGCGGTTTTCTGTTTTAGTGCCAGTGACTGCAACTGGATTCCAGACCCACATGGCGCGGCGTTCTGGGCAGTCAAATAGGTTCCATTTTTCCCCACCGTTCCATTCAGCGGACTGAGCAAAGTGGCTTAGTAGCAGTGACAGGATAGCAATGAGTGTGTGGGTGTGAGTATTCATTCATTTATAACCATGAAATATAGCGCAGGAAAGACAACCGTAAAGTTTGCAATGAAATACAGGTTTTGATAATTAGTGATGTTACATGTTTGACTCTGAATTTGAATATAGCTATTATTGAGGTTCAACATTAAAATCCAAATTTATTATGAAATCCAAATTAACTTTATTAACAGCTCTCGCAATAGCCTCACAAGCACAAGCTACCGTTATCGCACGTTATGACATGACTGATCTTGCAATTATTATAAGCAGGGCTAGCGCTACTTCTGATGTAGCTGGAAATAGTGATGTGACTGCTGGTTCACTCACCGAAAACCTTACAGGAGGAACTGCAGATGCTGAGTTCGGCACTACGGGTTCTTTAGTGCCAGCTGGAGTGAATGGATTCAGTGCTCGCTCTCTGAATAATAATCCAAGTAGTCCGTATTGGACATTTACAATGACGCCTACAGGTGGGGTATCTGTTGATTTAACAACGATGACTTTGGATGCAGGGATTGGGCTTACTCTCAATAATTCAGACTGGGATTATGATGTTACTTGGAGCGTGGATAATTATGCGACGATTTTAGGTACGTTTGATGGACCTTCAGGTTCGAACACTACGGTTACTAGTAATGGACTTTCTGTAGATCTCTCGTCTCTAGCAAGCCAGACTTCGGCATTTCTCATACGCATTACCCCTAACAGGGTTTCTGGAACTAACGGAGCACTTGGCCAACGAGCTGGCTGGATAGATAACGTGATTTTGAATGCAGATGTAACCTCTATTCCTGAGCCATCCTCGTCAGCCCTTCTTGGTCTTGGCGGTATTGCTCTGATCTTACGTCGTCGTAAATAGTTCATTGAGGAACCATCCAGGCTAATCACAGTCCAGCCTTTGGCTGATGTGATTGCTGTGGGTGCGGGAGGGGGTGGAGCTGAATATTTCTAGGATTTCTGCCGCGTCTTTAGCCTCTGCTAGGTTCTGACGGATTTCGCAGTTGTTGAACATTTTGGCGATGGCGGAGAGTGCCTGGAGGTGGAGGTGGTAATTTTTTTTGGGGACGATGAAGAGGAGGATGAATTTTACCGGGGCGTTGTCGATAGCGTCAAAGTTGATGCCATTTTCTGATCTGCCGAAGACGGCGATGACTTCTTCTAGTTTGTCTGAGAATGCGTGCGGGATGGCTACTCCTGAGCCTATGCCGGTGCTGGTTTGCTCTTCTCGGAGGTGGAGTGAGTTTAGGATGTCTTGGCTGTTTTCTCCTCCGAGGAGGTCTCTGGTGTCGAGGTGCTGGATGAGTTCTTCTATGGCTTGCCAGCGCTCTTCAGCGTCCATGCTGAGGAGGATTTTTTCTTTGGTGAGTATGCTGGCGAGTTTCATGAAGTGAGTGAGCCTGGGGCGGTGGTGTAGGGGGCAGGGTGGGGTTTAGACGCGCTGGGCGTTTTTACCTTCTTCGATGAGGTTCCAGAAGTGCTTGGAGTTGCTGAGTTCTTCGTCTTCACCTACGGGTAGTTTGGTGCGGAAGAGGAGGTCAGAAAAGGTGTTCTTGTGGAGGACGCGGTGGACGATGACATTTTCATCTACGACCTCGAAGTAAACGCGGTAGTCTCCTGCGCGGAAACGGTACAGGGGAGTGCCTGCACGCTCTAGCTTACCGAAGCTTTCTCCGTCAATATTCTGGAGTGTGTCTTGGGTGACTTTAAAGGCATCTAGGAGTTCTAGCTGCTCGAGGGTGTCTAGGCGGGAGATTTCTCCGGCACTGATTTCGTTGAATACTATTTGTAACACGGCTTCAAAATACAGGGTGATTGAGAAAATGCGATCTATTTTTCTGTCACTTTTAGGCGAATGAAGCGTTTGGTATTGTTGGTGACGGGGAGGTTGTCTCTGACGCGCAGTGTGGTGGGGGTGTTTTCTAGGATGGTGGTGGCTTCTGTCCAGGCTGGCTGGAGGTTTGGGGAGACTTGGACGGTGTAGTCTAGGTCTGGTTTGTTTTCTGCACGGGTGATGGTGAGCTGGAGGTAGTCTGTGCCTGCGAGGTTGATGATGGATGCTTTTGGTTGTGCTGAGCCGCCATTGTTTCCAGCGGCGGAGTTGGGGTCTGTGCCGAGGGCGTATTCGGTGAGGTTATCGATGCCGTCATGGTCTGGGTCTGCGGAGTTAGCGGAGTTTCCTGCGTCAGCTGTGCTGGAGAAGTTTTCTTGGCGCCAGAACATGATTGCGCTGTTTGAGGTGGCGGTGGCGTTTGCTATATTGGTGTAAAATGAGTCTCCGTTAGTGTTGGTGGCTTTGACTCGATAGTGGTAGGTGGTGTCTGTGAGGGGGGCGGTGTCTGTGTAGGTGGTGGTGTCTGCTGGGAGGGTGGCGATGGTATTGAATGCCCGTCCGGAAAGGGTGCTGCGCTGTAGCTCGAAGTGGAGTTCATCTGTTGAGTTATCAGTCCAGGCGAGGTCTATTTCTAAGTTTGGTGCTGCGGTGGCTGTGAGTGCGCTGGGGGCATCTGGTGCCGGGGTGGAGAAGTCAAATGCGAGTGCGTAGTCTTCTGTGAGGCTTACGTTTCCTGACTTGCGCTTGATGACTTGGATGACGTATCTGCCAGCTGGTAGGTCTCTGGTGTGGATGTGCTCAGTGTTATCTATGGTGCTGATGCTTTGTTCTATGACGGCTCCGGAGTTTGCATTGTAGAGGATGAGGTCTAGGTTGTTTATTTCGGATTGGTTGTTCTGGCGATGCCAAGTGAGGGTGGCAGTGACATCATAGAGTGGGCTGGTGCCTGCGGGGATGTCGAAATAGTAGTTATCCACTCTGTCATTGCTGGAGAAGAATGAGTTAGTGATGGAGGCGAAATTCCAACCGATGAGTGAGGAGACATTTCCTGATTGAGAGTTAGGTGGTGTGGGTGTGGTATTGGATGAGACGCTGGCAGAAAAAGTAGGGTTATGTTTTCCGCCTTGTAGCTGGAGGTGTGATTGATTGATATTCAGCAGACCAGCACCTCTGCGGGTGTCTAGTGGGCGGGTGTCTGAGTGTGACCATGATGAGTCTTTTACTGCACCATTTAGCAGGAGAGCCTTGATGGTGCGGATGTCTGAGGCGGTATTTGCAGTGCCTGTTCCACCGTGTTCTAGTGGAGTGCTGGCGGCTTCTATGAGAACGGCTGCACTGCCGGAAACGTAGGGTGTGGCGTAGCTAGTGGCGGTTCCCGGAGCGATGATTTCTGGCTTGGAGCGGTTGTCTGAGGGGCCTGAGCTGTGGAGGAGGTCTTCTCTACCTACTGCGATACTATTGTATGATGTGGCGGGTGAGGTGATAGCAGCAGATCCATTGCCGAGGCCATTGACGAAGAGAGTTTGGTGCTGATCAGCGTAGTGATCATAGTTTCGATCAACGAGTGAGTTAATGTTACCAAAGACGAAGCTTTGGTTTACGACTTTGGAGTTAATGTTAGTGCCAGACTGAATGAGTGTGTTGTAGAAATAATTGGCTTCAAATACATAGATCTCGCTGACATTGGTGGCTACACCTGTGTTGAGATCAAAGTAGTGATTAGCTACGAGATTTGCATGGCTAGATTGTTTCGCAGAGTCATAGTTCCCAGCTGCAGGGTAGAGGTTGTTGGTGTCAAAAAAAGAGAATTTGCTGGCAGGTTGTGAGGCTGATGCAGGGTTAGGCTGGTATTTACCGCTATTTGCCGGGTTTTGCTGTGCTTCGACGAGTGCCACTCTCAGATTTGAGCCGTTTAGACTGGGTTCACGGGTGAGGAGGTCTGTGAGTCCGATGGTGTCTTTCTCGTCAGCATAGAGAAATGTAGCGGAGCTGAAGATGATAGCTAGGTGAGTGGTGAGGAGTGATCTGCGCATGCTATGACGTGAAAGTCTGGATGTATTAATCTAACTGACCTTATGACGATAGCAAGAAAAATGTATATACAATGCAGATGCATCATGTCGTTTTTAACGCAGTAAAATTATCTGCTCCAGAGGTAAGACTCCTTAGTGGAGATGATCTGCCCACCGTAGATGAGATCAGCGCGCCAAGCAAGGATTCTGCCGCCTTTAGCGTAGTCTTGACCGATGTTGTTGAATGCCCATTTTCCTTGTTTGGTTCCAGATGGATAGGTTTTGGAGGCGGTTTTTATGGTTGAGCCGGTGGAGGCTTGTTTGTATCGGAAGACGATTTGGACTTTACGGTCCCAGTTCTGGATTTTGGGCTGATCTAGGAGGTTCCAGCGGAGTTGGTAGTATTGGCCAATCCGCTGCTTGTGCTCTTCTATGGTGACGGCTCCGAAGAGACGCTTTTGCTGGTCGCCTCTGACCATGGCGGCATCGTTGCTTTCTATTTTCGCTGAGCGGAGGGTGAATTTATCCACACAGAGATTTTGATTTTCCGTTGAGCAGCCTATGCCGAAGGTACCGATTAAGGCTCCAGATAGGACACAGATACTGGTGGAAAATCTTTTTAGCATGGTCTATTCAGGCATCTATTGGCTAGCTTGCCAACCATGAATCTGCTTATGGTGGATATTTCTGTTCACAAAGTGGCGAGAGTTGATACAAGTAATGGATAAAATATGGCGGAAAACCCAATCATAGTAGAAATTTTGGAGAAGTTGAACCACTTCATCAAGCGGAAGGGGCTGAGACGCACTCCGCAGCGCGATGAGATTGTGGCGTTGATTTTTAGTAAGGATGAGCATTTCACTGCGGATGAGCTGTATGATCGTGTTCGTAAGAATAATTCATCAGCATCCAGAGCCACACTTTATAGAACTCTTGGGTTATTAGAGGAGGCTGGGTTACTGCACGAGATAGATCTCGGCGGTGACCAAAAAACGTATGATCCTAACTTTGTGGATTCTCCGTCGCACAATCATTTGATTTGTATTGATTGTGGGAAGGTGGTGGAATTTGAGGATGATAATATTGAAATTCTTAATGATTGCATCACGCGGAGAATGGGGTTCCGGCCAGCGAAGCAGTCTATCCGGATCGAGGCTTGTTGTGAGACGCTGCGCAGTAAGGGAGTTTGCCAAGATTTGATCCAGGCGAGGCTTGCTAGTAAGAAAATTCATAAAAAATAGATCAGTATGGAAAAGGTGGTAAGGCAGGGGAGTGACGTAGAGATAGCTTATGAGGTAATGGGGGATAAAGAGGGAGGGTATCCTTTTATTTTCATGCATGGGTTGGGAGCTGGGAGAACGCAGACTACTTCTGCTCTAACTTCGCTCCGCGATACGATGTTGATAGCGCCTGATATGTTAGGACATGGGGATTCTGTCTCAGAGGATGCTGAGGCGGTGATGAGCTTTGATCAGTGTGCGGATGATGTGATTGCTATTTTAGATAGTTTGGGCATAGAAAAATCTAACATCGGTGGTCTGTCAATGGGTTCGGGCATCGCTATCAATATAGCACTCCGCTATCCTGAGAGGGTCAATAAGCTGATTTTGCTTCGTCCATCATGGATGTGCCAAGCTGAGCCGGAGCACCTCTCGCTGGTGGCGTATGTTGGGAAATGGATTCTTGCAGAGGGGGCGGAGGCTGCTGAGCAGAAGCTGATCAATCACGCTGACTATAAATCTCTGTATGCAGAGGTGCCGAAGGTGGCGGAGTCCATTCGCGGGTTATTTAAAAGGCCTTCTCATTTTTCTCATACAGCGGTGCTATTTAAAATGTGGGAAGATTCGCCTTTCAGCTCGTTGGGGGATCTATCTAAGATTAGCCAAGAAGCGCTGGTGCTTTATACGACGAGGGATGATCTCCATCCTATTCCTGTGGCGGAGAGTATCGCGCGGGCGTTGCCTAACTTGAATAAAATGCAGGAGCTTCCGCCGCGATATGATGAGCCAGATGAATACGCGATTTCACTGAACAAGGTTATCAATGAGTTTCTGACTACTACCACTTAGAGGAATAACTTACCTCTAGTTCGGCTCGCGCCTCGGTATCGTAGATGATTTTATCGGTTTTTTCAGTGAAGAGAGCGTGGACATCAAATTTTTTGGATCGCATCATTTGATCGATGAGATCTTCTGCAGAGATGCACATTCTACCTGAGCGCTCATTGAGTGAGAATTGCAGATCATTGACTCCGTGATAGGCTCGGTAAACGAGTTCTGTGCAGGCTAGGCGGTTCGCTTTGGTGAAATCAAACAGGAAATCATAGCGTTTTCCTGCATGACTCATGGCAGTCTGGATAGCTTGAGTGAGGAAATTTTCACTCATTCTGGAGCGAATCACCACAAAACTGTCCACGCTGAGGGTCTCATTTAGGGGGCGAAATTTCACACCATCTTTTTTAGATTCGATGATTTCGTGCTCAGGGGAGGGAGAATTTACTATATTTAACGCTTCAAGTTGAGCAGGATTTCCCATGTAAAATGCTGCGTGTGGCCAGTATCCAGGGAGGAATAAATTACTAAGTGCATCATCGTGACGAGTGATAATGATGTCTCCGGGTTTAAGTTTTTGGCTTATCTCAGAGAGGATTTCTGGGTTCACTCTTTTAGCTCCTTTTACTGAGTTGTTAGGTTTCTTCATCGGCTGTTTTAGTTCCGCAACAGCACTTCCTGTTAGACGAAAAAGATGGAACATAGCTTTTTTATATCCTGAGGTATTTCTCCTCACAATATCGTAAATCCTGTAGCGTATTCTGAGGCGGAGATAATCACGTTTGCGGGACTCGATGAATGGTAGCTCTAATCTCAGAAGGTGAATTAATTCTTTATCTAAACTACTCAGTTCGGAGAGGGCAAGAATTTCAGTTTTCTCAGCTTCAAAAAACAGAGTTGCCTGATGAAACTGCCACATTTTCTTAGGAGATGTGAGGCTCTCGTAAAGCCGGCTGATGGTCTTTCTTTCTATACCATACCTTAGTTCGGACTCATCGAGCTTTTCCCAGATCACTGGATGTTTACGTGCTAGATCGATGATGAACTTAGTCGCGCGCACTAGTAGGCATCCAGCGGTGAAGGCTAGGGTAAATGTGCGGAGTTCATTCCGCCATTTGAGCTTATTTTGTAGTACGGGCATCATTGAGTCTATGGCTTCTACAAGTATGGATCGAGTCCGCAAGTAAGTGGCGAAAACGGCTCTTAATCGATCATCTTCATCGGGTAGATAATAGGTTCTTGTTGCTGCTCTAACAGAATCTTCGATGACAACAGATAGATCACGTTCCAGAGGGATGGCTTGAGCGGCGGAGACGATTTGTTCCATCGTACGCTCAATATTAGTTTCAGGTGCTTGTGTGTCCTTGTTTTGCATCTATCTAACAATATGGGATCAGTAGGTTGAATGTCAAACCTGATAAACAGGTGGTTAGTAGCTTTCTAACAGAAATGAATGCTTTCAAATGGGCTTTAAAAGCCCCATTAAGAATTAATTTTTCATAATGCAAGCAAAAAACTCTTATGTACGTAAGAAAAGATTTATTTCTTTTATCTTTACAAAAAGGGCGAGTTTAGAGAAAAGGGTAGTGCAATGAATAAAGCAGAACTCGTAGAATCCGTACAGAAGGCTCTTGGGAAAGAGACAACAAAGCGTCTTGCAGAAGAGGCAGTAGCAGCAGTACTTACTTCAATCGCTAAAGGCGTGAAGAAAGACAAGAAGGTCCAGCTCATTGGGTTTGGTACTTTCGAGGTGAAGAAGCGTGCAGCTCGTATGGGCCGCAACCCTAAGACTGGTGAGTCAATGAAGATTAAAGCTTCAAAGACTGTTGGTTTTAAGTGCTCATCTAATCTCAAAGCTTCTCTCTAGTAGCAAGTTAAAGCATTAATTATACCAAAAGCTCTACGCGTTTAACGTGTAGAGCTTTTTTTATGGGCGATCTACTAGGTTTGTAAAAATGTAAGAAAATGCGAAGATCCCCCGTATTGATGGAACTTTTAGGTGAACTAGTAAATCACTGGTAATACTTGCAATACCTAGATTTACCGCTAGAGTAAGCTCAACGTATCCGCTATGAAAACAGCACACAGAATTTCCATCTCTCCCGCAGGTATCCTCGGGTCAAAATTACTTGGGTCTCTCCTCGGGTCTCTATTCGGGTTAATACTCCTTACCTGCACAGCCCATGCGCAGGCAGCCCCTTCCTCCAGCACTGGTCCCGCTCCTATTGATATCAATGTTTACGAGCTAATTAAGAACCAGGGAGGACCTATTATTTATCCGCTGGCGATTATTTCGGTAGTCACTGTGGTGCTGATTTTTTTCTTCTTCATCACTATCCGTGGAAACCGTGTGGTGAGCGACCGATTCATGCGGAATGCTGAGATCCTCATTCGCAAGGAAGATTACTTAGGGCTGATCAATGAATGCAACCGCACCAATGAAAGTATGGCGCGTATTGCAGAAAATGCTGTTGAGTTCATGACTAAGAACACAGGAGTATCATTCAATGAAGTGCGGGAAGTGGCGATGGCGGAAGGGTCCAGGCAGTCTAGTATGCTGAATAACCGGATCAGCTATCTTTCAGATATTGGTTCCATTTCTACGATGCTCGGACTTCTTGGAACAGTCATAGGGATGATTGTTACCTTCATCCGGATATCTCAAGGAAATGTGGATGGTGTTCAGCAGATGAAAGTGGCAGAGGGAGTGTATCCTGCGCTGATCACTACTGGTTTGGGACTTAGTATCGGAATCGTAGCACTACTTTTTTATTCAATTTTTCGCGGGAAGGTACAAAAATACATCTCAGATCTGGAGTCTGCATCTACTCATTTGATGGCATTGCTCGCTGCTCAGCACGGGAAAAAGTATCCAGCTTCAAGTGCTAGACAAGGGAATAGAAAGCGTGATGTTAGCAGACAGTATTTTGAAGATGATGACATCGCTGAGCTAAGTGAAGGCTTCGCTATTCCTGAGAAACGTAGCAAAAGAACGGTGCAGGAAGGATACCAAGGTCATATTCCTAGCAAGCTCTAAACTCTTTTTTAGACACGATGAAATTTAACACTCAACAAGCTCCACCAGTAGGCTTCCAGCTCGCTCCGATGATTGATATCATCTTCTTGTTGCTGGCGTTTTTCATCGTAACTTACCAGATGACCGATAATGAAAAGGTCATGGAAATATCTCTCCCTGCCGCATCGGAAGGAAAGGCTAAGCAGCGAGATAATCTTGAGAAAGTGATCAATATCCATGCGGATGGCAGTATTGTCATCGATCAGAAGCCATACACACTTGACGAACTCCAAGAGAAAATGGGTAACCTTGTCCGTGTGAATAAAAGCCAGCCAGTCCGAGTGAGAGGTGATGAGAAAACGGAGTATAAGCACATCGTAGATGTTATCAACCGCTGTAGTAGAGCAGGCATCTGGAATATATCATTCGCCACTGGTACTCCGAAAAAGAAACCTGAAAATTAACTAATCTAACATCCATCCTATTACGTCCTATTTAGATATGAAACGCCGCGTTTATCAATCAACAGTCACCACTATCACCATCGTCGCTGCTAGCGCTCTGTCTTTATCTGCTCAAGCTCCTGCACCAGCGCCCGCGCCTACAGCAGATGAGCTGAGGGCTGATCCTGGTAATGACTACTTTGCGCGCGTGAATCAGATTTATAAATCGGCTGCTATTGCCAAAGATTTCAACTTACGAGAGCAGTATTATAAGCAGTCGATCCCGCTGCTGCGTGACTATCTTAGACAATTTCCAGATCACAAGAACTCTGAGGCTGCGAACTATTATCTTGCAGAATGTTACTTCAATACAGGAAAAGTGAGAGAAGCTCTGGCGGCATACAAAAGGATAGTTTCCAAATACCGGTCTGGGCCTTATGTAGCGGCATCTACTTATCGTTTAGCAAGAGACTTCTATTCTAAAGGTGACTACATGTCAGCAGCTAGGCATTTTGGAATGACTGCTGGATTTAGTGCTGTCCCAGCGGATAAAACCAAAGCTCTCTATTATCAAGCGCAGGCATACATGCAGGCAAAGAAGCCGGAGTTAGCAGCTCCTCTGTATGGGAAAGTAGCAGCGGCAGAGGGGATAAATCCATTTAAAGAAGATGCGGCATTATCTTACGGTAAGCTGTCCCTGAAAGCTGGCGACTATCAGAACTCACTGAATGCGTTTGAGAAACTAATCCTGCCAAATCAGTCAGAAGACATCAAGGCTGAGGCTGCCTATCATGCTGGAGTAGCTGCTAATGGGCTAAAGAAAATAGATATTGCGGAGAAGTATTTTAAGATGTCGATGCTCAGTAATTCTAACAAATGGAAAGGACAGGCTCAAACAGGACTGATGGGAATTCGTTACGTGCTCAAGGACTACAAGGGTGTAATTAAAATTCTCAGTAGAGGTAAATTTGAAATGTCTGATGGCTTCAAAGCTAAGCAGGCTTTTCTAGTGGGGCACTCTTATTTTAAACTGAAGCAATACGCTAGTGCAATCGATCACCTCATTGATGTAGAGATCCATGCGAAGGGAGCAGATGATGCTTTCAAGGCTGGTTACTATAAGTTGCTGTGTTTTTATAATATAAAGAACACCAGTATTCCAGATAAAGTGGATCGTTTCCTCGAAGGGTATGCAGTGAATAACGGCAGACATAAATTCATTCACCAAGCTCTCCTTATGAAGGCTGAGACGCTTTTCGCTAAACGCAAGTATGATGAGGCGTCCAAAGTTTACTCAGCGATCGGTGAAGATCTCATAGATGAGAAATACTTAGCTGAGATGCTTTTCAGAAAAGGCTATTGTCTATCTAAGGTAGGGAATTTTGCCGGATCAGCAAATACACTTACTGAATTTGTAGAAAAATATCCTGAGAGTCCAAAGGTCATTGAAGCGCTCATTATGAGGGCGGGTGCTTACGCTAAAATAGAAAATAAAACTAAGGCTCTTAGAGATTTTGATCACGTGATCAAGAACTCCAAAGAACCTCAGCATACCGCCATCGCTCTGCAAAAAAGTGGTGTGATCCAGTTTCATGCCAAGCAGTATGATGACATGATCGCTCGTTATAAGAAACTAGTGAAAGAGCATCCAGACTTGGGTCCTAAGATTCATGCAAATGCGAACTACTGGATTTGTCGCGCTTATTTCAAACAGAAAAAATACAAGTTAGGTCTTCTCGCTTTAGAAGACAGCTGGAAGTTAGATAAAGTCACGTTTCTCAAGCAGATTTCGATGCTCCGCGTGATAGGTCAGTTCTCTTTGAAGAATGTGGAAGAGACAGAAAGTGCGGTAGCCATTGCAGAAAATGCTGGGCTTCAGAAGAAGATCCCACTTGCTGTCTATCGTTGGCTTGGTGAATTTTATTATAATGACAACAACTTTGAAAAAGCATCTTCGCTCCTAGAAAAAGGTGTGGAGAAAGGGCCAGCAAGTGCCACGCCAATCGCAATCTGGAGATACTTGTCTAAAGCGCAGATGCAGACTGGGCAGTACCAAGAAGCATTTATATCAGTGAGTAATCTTCTCAGTATGGAAGAAGATAAACCGCGTATCGTGGATGCTCTGTTAGATAAAGCCAAGATCCAGATGGAACTAGGCAAAGATGGTGATGCTAAGCGCACAGCAGACTCAGCACTCGAAATGAACCCTACTGGAAGAATTCAGGCAGAATTACTCAAAGTCATTGGAGATTTTCACTACAGAGTGGGGGAGCCAGAAAAAGCGGCAAACCACTACGTCTTACTCGTGGATTCTGCTAAGGATCTTCCATCGCATCCGCAGATATTGGACAGGCTCGCTAGATCTCTCGCTAAGGCTGGCAACGCAGTAGAAGCCAAGCGCTACGCTGATCAGCTGCGCGCAATTTATCCAGCTTATAAAAGAGAGCAATAACAACTACAGAAACATGATACCACAAGAAATAATCAAGACGAAGCGGGACAACAAAGTCCTGAGCCAAGAGCAGATAGAGTTTTTTATTAAGGGAGTGGTAGATGAGTCTGTGACAGAAGGACAGATAGCAGCTCTAGCAATGGCTGTCTTTTTCAGAGGCATGAACATTGATGAGCGGGTGGCGTTCACTTCCGCTATGCGTGATAGTGGAGATGTCCTTAGCTGGGAAAACCTAGATGGACCAGTCATTGATAAGCACAGCACCGGAGGAGTGGGAGATAACGCATCACTCATGCTAGGACCTCTCGTGGCAGCTTGTGGTGGCTTTGTCCCTATGATTTCTGGAAGAGGATTAGGTCACACTGGTGGCACATTAGACAAGCTGGATAGTATTCCTGGATATCAAACGCAGCCAGATTTGGATCTGTTAGATAAAGTGGTTAGAGATTGTGGTGTGGCGATCATCGGGCAGACTGCTGATCTAGCACCTGCAGATAAGCGAATCTATGGAATAAGAGATGTCACCGCCACTGTTGAGAGTCTGGATCTCATCACGGCTTCTATTTTATCTAAAAAGCTAGCTGCTGGGCTAGATGGTCTAGTGATGGATGTGAAGACGGGGAGTGGAGCCTTCATGGAAAAGCATGAAGACGCAGTCGCTCTTGCGCGTAGCATTGTAGATGTGGCTAATGGAGCTGGAGTCAAGACCTCCGCGCTTATCACTGATATGAATCAACCGCTAGCTCGCGCTGCTGGAAATGCGGTTGAAATAGTGGAAACGATAAAGATGCTGAAGTGTGAACTTAGAGGCTCTCGACTAGAAAAGATAGTCATGGCTCTAAGTGCAGAGCTTTTATTGTTAGGAAATTTAGCTGCAGACCAGGAGGCGGCGGAAGAAATGTTAGAGGAAGCTCTTACTAGCGGAAAGGCGGCAGAAGTGTTCTCAAGAATGGTAGTAGGCTTAGGCGGACCTAGTGATCTGTTAGAAAATTATGATCAGTATTTGCCAAAAGCGAATTATCTATCAGAAATCAAAGCGACAGAAGATGGATACATTTCAGGGATTGATACCAGGGACATTGGTTTAGCTGTGGTTCAGCTAGGAGGTGGCAGAATGCGTGCTGATCAAAGTATAGATCACAGTGTAGGGTTTACAGAAATAGCTGAGTTGGGGCAGAAAATTTCCAAAGGTGACACCCTCTGCATAGTTCATAGTAAAACTCAACATGATGCAGAGCTTGTGAATGATAACGTAGCCAATAGCTTTCACCTGACTAGCGAGGAGCCTGAGATCACACCACTCGTAGTAGAAGTGGTGCGCTAATTATTTATTTATTTCAGAGCTTTCGTTATCACTGTCACGTTGTGCTGGAACATGCCAATGATTGACTTGTGTGAGTCTGCATAGATCTTAGGAGCAAGTTTGACACCTGATGATTTACTTACTGCTCTGAGTGCTTTAGGGTTTGCAGACTCGTCTGGGAAAATAGCTTTTACCTTTTTCTCTCTGAGAATGCTAACTGCTTCAGCAAGGTACTGCGGTGGTGCAGCCTGTTCACTATTTAAACCGCGGAGGGGCAGTGATTTGAATCCGTAATCCTTACAGAAATATCCAAAAGCAGCGTGTGCTGTCGCCAGCGTGCGGTCAGATTTAGGAATAGTAGAGATCTGGGTTTTTGCCCATGCTTTCAGCTGAGAGAGTTGTGATCGGTATGCCTTTGATCTGGCTTTGTAATAAGCTTTGTTTTGCGGATCGAGTTTCGATAATTGGGACTCTAGCGTGGCTGTTGCCTTACGCCAGTTTTCAATAGATTGCCACCAGTGCGGATCCATGACCCCGTTACTGTGATTTGGGCAACATGCGTAGGTGGAGGATTTTGAGCTGATTCTGAGAGAGCGAATATTTTTTCCTAACTCCAGAACAATCGCAGATGATCCAACTAGTGATTGCAGTTTAGGTAGGTAAGGTTCTAGGTTTTTACCAGAGGCAAGATAAAGTGAGACTCCAGATGCTTTTCGGAGTGTCTTGGTAGTGGGGTTAAATGAATGCGGGTTACCATAGGTGCCGATAAGGTCAATAACCTCTAGTTTATCTCCACCTACTTGACGCGCTAAATCCGCTAACAGTGGGGAGAGTGTCGCGACTTTTATTTTTCCATGCGCAAAAACTGTTAGGCAAAAAAGTAGAGTCAGTAGTAATTTCATGCATTTAATTAAGCGCAGTCTGGGAAAATATCAAGAAATTAATGCAAATTAGTTGCGTTAGTAAAACATGGACTTCTAGTTTATCTTGTCAGCAGGGCTGTGAGTGGATAAACAAGCAGTGATGAAGAAATCTCGCACAGATTGGCAGAACTGGGAACCAGTGATACGAGCCACACTCATGTTTGTAGTGCAGAATGGTGAGGTGCTGCTGATAGATAAACTCACGGGAATAGGGAAGGGTAAGATTAATGGACCTGGCGGTAAGATAGATCCGGGTGAGACAGCGGAGCAGGCGGTGATCCGAGAGTGCCAGGAGGAGCTATATATTACTCCGCTAGATCCGGTAAAGATGGGGGAGTTGTGCTTCGCGATGACTGATATACCAGATATTCATTGTCATGTGTTTGTGGCTACTAAGTTTACTGGTGAGCCAAGACCTACACGTGAGGCAAATCCACTGTGGAAAAAATTGTCAGATATTCCCTACGATAGAATGTGGGAGGATGACCAACATTGGCTTCCTGAAATGCTAGCTGGACATAAATTCTTCGCTCAGTTTGATTTTGAATTAGAAGTGATCAAATGGATGAACGTAGAGTTCGGGGATCAGACGCAGAAATCCTGGCTTGGAGATAAGTATTAATCTGTCTGGTAAAGTGAGCCTTTACTTGAGGAATTTCTCTCTATCTCAATTTCACCAAGAATGTGTCCCTGGATGACTTTGAATTGATTCATTTTCATCAGTTCAAGTACAGCGAGGAAGGTGACAATGACCTCTGATTTTGTAGTAGCGTCATCAAACAGGCTGAGGAAATTTTTTCTTTCACCAGGCTGGGTGTTGTCTAGCAGACTTTCAATTTTATCAGAGACTGTGAATCGGTCATCGACTATGTCGCCAAGATCATTACTTTCTTCAAATCTCTGAAGCACACTCTGGAAAGCGCGGATGAGGTCAAAGATATTAGCATCTGGGAGTGGAGCCGGTTCCTCATTGAGGTTCTCAGGTTTCTCAGGAACATGCGCGAAGTAGTCTTCTTGCTCGATGGCTTTTTGGGAGAGGAAGCCAGCCGCATCTTTAAATTTTTTGTATTCGATGAGTTGTCGAATGAGCTCCCACCGAGGATCATCTTCTTCCACATCTTCCTCAGGTGGCTGCTCTTGTTTAGGGAGTAATGTGCGGCTTTTGATATACATGAGATTTGCCGCCATGACGATAAACTCTGATGCTAGATCGATATTTAGCATCTTGAAGGTATTGATGTAATCTAAGTATTGCTTCGTGACTCGCTCTATTGAGATGTCATAGATATCTACTTCATCTTTTTTGATAAGATAAAGCAACAGATCGAGTGGTCCCTCGAATATATCTAGCCTAACTTTGTATTTTTCCTCGCTCACTGGTGATGACTTTATGTGGTTGAAGCATTGTTGCAAGCTGAGAAGCTAGGAAGTAGAAAATTAACTACAAAAAAACCCTACGAAATGAATCGTAGGGTTTTAGAGGAAAATTAAATCCTTAGAAGTAGTAAATGATTATTTACGACGACGTAAGACAAGAGCAAGTCCACCTAATCCTAGAAGTGCTGTTGAGCTAGGCTCAGGTACTTCAGAGAATCTGATGTCTTCGACTCCAACTCCGTTTTCAGTTGCAGTGTACTTAACTGTCTGTGGTGTATCGTCAACTACTGCTTCTCCAGTGATGAAAGCACCAATGTAAGTAACAGTTGTAGGGTAGATTATTGTTAGTGACTCACCCGCGTCAAATTGAGCGACTCCGCCTGACACAGGAATAGTACCTGTAGCAGTTAGTTGGAAAGTGTGTCCATCTTGCGTGATAGAACCTGTTCCAAGGTTGCTGCCGTTAAGAGCAGATAAATCAAGTGTGAAAGCAGAAGCTGCTGATGTCAGAGCTGCTGCACAAATTGAAGTTAATAGTATTTTGTTCATAGTAGTTAATGTGGGGTTAGAATTAATTCCGTAGTGAGAATAACTAAATTATAATCAAGGTCAATGAAAAGTTTTAAAAAGTTTATTTTATTTTGTCTATTAGTGGACTATTCTTAAAACTTTTAAGTTCAAGTGTCTTTATAATCGCTTTACCATTAGAAACATAGCTCTTTTCTCGCTCTTTTACGATACCAATGTCTTTAGCAAACCAAATTTCCTTGGATTGGGCAATTTTCTTAGAACCTACCATCACTTGATCCATTTGGATTTTGTCCGCAGTGTATTTTTTTCCGTGTACTTCGATCTCTATATCTTTGTCAACAACACGAAACTGAAATTCAGGTAAGCCAGTCGCAGTCCATGACCATTTGTCCGCTACAGCAGAATTTCCTCTAAACAGTATGACTGGCTTAATGCTGATCATTCCCTTCTTGAGTTCAGGGTTTTTTGGATCATGATTATAGGTGCCATAGTATAGTAGAGATCCCTCTCTATACTCTAAAATTTGCTTTTTAGTAAGTTTGTCTTCGATATAAACGTTGATTTGAGGTGCCTGCCTTTTGAGAGCTTCTACCTCAGTAAGCCCAATACTTTGTTGAATTTCCTCAAATCTATAAATCATGCCCGTCTTGGTCTTTTCACCTTCATCCCTGAGGGTGGATTCAAATTTAACTTCATTTGGGATCTGAACGGATACCGCGTATGTCCAAGTATTTCCTTTTTTAAGGAGTTCAGAACTATCAACTGCTATCGCTTTCTGCTTAGTTTTTTCTTTTTCCTTGGCCGCTGTCTCCTGCGCATGGGAGGAATTTTGAAGACCAATTATTAACAGAGGAGTGATTAAGTTAAGTAATGACTTGGCATGTAGTTGCTTTAGTTTCATGGGGTGTGTGTATTTGTCGGTTATTTTTTTGTGAATTGAGAGATGCTAGTGCCCGCATAAGGAGCACCAAGTCGTGATTTGGGAGAAGCGTGTTTGGTGGTGGGAAAGCGATGTGTTCTTTTGTTGTTTATAGAAGACATCATATACCAAAATACAAGGAATGCAATGATTGGAATAATGATGATCAGGGCTATTTTTACAAGCCACATGATATATTTAGTGAATTCTTTAGTTCGAGTATCTTGAGCTGATTTTTGTTCTTTAGCTTCATATAAAGGACGCTCTTTGAGATAAGATAGTCGTCCTTTAATAATGTCTGGAGCATTTATGACTAAATCATTGACTTCTGGCTCGCTTCCCAAGCTCTGTTCTAGGGACGCTATACAGGTACCCAGATCATCGACATCCTGAAGAGCAGGCGGGTTCTTATAGAAAACATCTACCGTATTCTGTGTGGAGAAAACACCGACACTTATAAGTAACTGAAATTTATCTGAAGCTGTCCCATCTTCTTTTGCTTTTTCTAGTGCTGCTTCCCAATTGAGCCTTGTGTTAAGCTTGGATGTGCCTATTTGGTAAAATGCGAAACTCACGATTGTGTCTTGCTCTGCGAGTATTTCAGCTTGGCTTTTAGCAATGATTTTTTCCTGTTCCTCAGTGATCAGATCCTCTTCATCTCTGATTGTATATTCAGCTGCTTGGAGACTATTTATTAAGATTAGTATAGACAGTAAAATCAGTGGAGCTTTCATTTTTTGTCGTAGGCGTATGGGTAGGGACATTAGTTTTTACGTTTGAAATTTTTATACTTTCTCTTGAGCATCCTTTTAGTGCTATCTAGCAGAGGCACTATCTCACTCAGTAAATCCACAATAGGTTCACCAATCCTTTCTTTTTTTAGCGATCGATTCAGATTCGATACTAACTTCCAAGCAGTCTCATCAGGGATGAAGATTTCAGCCTCATAACCGTAGGCAAGAGCGCATCGATTTTTTGCAGTATCGATAAGTAACAATACATACCATTCCTTATCTCGCTGCTCTTCTTTCTCCAGTGGCGGACACTGATTGATCATCCACAGAGCCATCTGGTGCACCTGTACATTAGATTGGAGTGGTAAAAGACAGATCTTAGGAATAAACTGTGGGTAGCGCTTCTTGATAAATGAGATAACTTCTAAAATACGATTTTCTTCAGCACTCTCTAACCTCTTAGAGAAATCTAAAATAGCTTCAAGTGATGGAAGTTGATCCGTAGGGAGGAGTTTTTCTAAGTAACTAAATGAGAATCCGCAATAGTCACAGCGAGACAATGTGCGTTTTCTTAGTAGTTTAGCGCATTCAGGACAACGCGGAAGCTCACCCACTAGCTGGCTAGCAAAACGCTCTTTCATGGAGAGATTAGCAGGTAAGTCAGGAACGGAATCTAACTCAGACTCTGATTCCAGGTTCAAATCTGAATCATCAGTAAAAAAATTGTCGAGAGCATCATCGAAGTCCGAATCTAAACTTTCATCTACTGGATCTTCGATTGGCACATATTTTGGTTTGGAGCCCATGTTGAGAATATTGTTTTCTAAATCATAGTTTTGAGAGGGCATTGATCAACCTAAATCCATGATTATAAACTCAATTCATAATTATAATGTGAAATTTTGAAAATCTGTGGCATGCTTTAGCTAGAAATAAGAATTTCTAACAAAAAAATTAAATAAAATTATGGATATTAACGATACAAATCAAGATCAAGACACAGTAAAAAGCACAATGGACTCTCTTGGTGAGACATTCAAGAGTGCTGCTGATGAAGCAAAAGAGAAGGCCAAAGAAGCAGCACCAAAGGTAAAAGAGACAATCAAAAATGCTGCACACGACATGGCTTATGGAGCTGCATACGGAGCATCATTCGCTAGTTCACTTGTGGCAGAGTTACTGCCTCAGTCTATAAAAGACGGTCTCGAAGAAGGCTCTAACGCAGGTAAAGATGCCGCGAAGAGAACTTCTGAGAAATATAAAGCTAGCAAATCTGACTCCTGTGCGAGTGATGGTGAGTGCTCAGCTACATAAAATCCTAGAGTAAACTTATCACAGCCCGTATCTAGCATCTTAGATGCATAGATGCGGGCTGTTTTTTCTATGCTCTAAATCACTTGCAATCACGTCTCTGATGGATGATGCTCTCCCCATGGCTATAGAACCAGTGACTAAAATTTCAGGCAGGGCTGTCCCAGTGCCCGGCGCAGATGTGGATACAGATAGAATCATACCTGCTAGGTTTCTCAAATGTGTGACATTTGATGATTTGGCGGCAGGCATGTTTTATGACGAGAGATTTGAGGGCGATGGCTCATCGAAAGGACACCCTATCGATCAGGAAACCTATCAGGGAGCCAGCATCATGGTAGTGGGTCCTAATTTTGGATGTGGATCATCTCGTGAGCATGCTCCTCAGTCTATCAAACGTTTCGGTTTTCAAGCAATCGTTGGCGTAAGTTATGCAGAGATCTTTTTTGGGAATTCCACTAATCTAGGGATGCCATGTGTCAGCATGAGCGAGGCAGATAATGAGAAGCTCATGCAACTTGTGGCAGAGAATCCTCAGGCTGAAATGAACATCGATCTCGAAGCGCTAGAGGTAAGTTTTTCTGAAGCTAAATTTAAAATAACCATGCCGGAAGGCGCGCGCGAAGCACTAGTCAGTGGCAAATGGGACGCCATTCAAGAGCTCGTGGATCAGGAAGAAAAGATAAATGTAGTAGCAGCCAGTCTGCCCTATGTTTAATAGATAGTAGGAAATTAATGAGTCAAGAATCACCATTCATAGAAGTGCGAGACCTCCATCAGAGATTTGGAGAGCAGCACGTGCTCAGAGGGGTGACCACTCATGTCAATAAAGGCGAAACCTTAGTCCTGCTTGGAGGTTCTGGCGGTGGGAAAAGCGTCCTAGTAAAGCACTTCATCGGCCTGCTTAGCCCATACAGCGGGCAGGTCATCGTGAATGGTGATGACATTTCAAACATGAATGAACGCCAGCTTGGCAAAGTCCGTCAAGCAATGGGAATGATGTTTCAAAACGGAGCTCTCTTTGACTCCATGACCGTTGGTCAAAACATCGCTTTCCCTCTCCGAGAAAGAGGATTCAAAGATGAGGAGGAAATTCAGCAGCGTGTTCTAGAGTGTCTTAAAATTGTCAAACTACCAGGACAAGAAGCAAAAATGCCGGCAGACTTATCTGGCGGGATGCGTAAACGTGTAGCCTTAGCTCGTGCCATTGTGGACCGCCCAGAATGCGTGCTCTACGATGAACCGCACGCAGGACTAGATCCTATCACCGGTGACTCCATAGATCATCTCATCAAGGATCTCCAAAACAATCACGGAATGACCAACATCATTATCACTCACGAAATGCGTAGCGTTTTCCGCATCGCAGACAGAGTCATCTTTCTCAAACAAGGACAGATCTACTGGGAAGGCACACCACAGGAAATGAAAGACTCAGAAGACCCCGAGCTGTTAGATTTTATAGAAGGCGTGGCTCGGGAAGAAGTAGCAACTTAGAAGCATCAGAAAAATAAAATTTTATGGCAATCAAAGAAAAAAGATCAGAAGCAATCGTCGGGCTATTCCTGCTGATAGGTCTCGGGGTGCTAGGCGCCCTCATTGTGAAATTTGGTCGTATCGGCGAGAGTAACATGGAAGGCAGATACAATGTGGACATCACATTTAGCGATGCCTCTGGACTCATCAAAGGTAGCGAAATCCGGATGGGCGGAGCAAGAATCGGTAAAATCACCAACACGCCTGAGCTACAAGATGACCTCAAGGTGCTCGTTAAAATGCGTCTAACAGGTAAAATCAAAATTGATAAAGAGAGCTCATTTCAGATTCAGTCACTCTCTATTCTTGGTGATAAAATGATCGTAGTAACTCCACCAGAATTACCAAGTGGAGAATACCTAGAAGATGGTGATGTTCTCCTAGGTTCAGGTGCTGGTGGTCTTGAGGCACTTCAATCAGATGCAGAATCTGTAGCGAGAGATGCCCGCGTGCTCATGAAAGATGCACGCACCACCCTCCTAAAAGTCGATTCATCACTCGATGACATACGCGCTGTCGCTGGCGGGCTGGCGGAGTCTATTGATAAAATAAATACGGATCTGTTAGATAAAGACAGTATCCAGAGTCTCAAGAACTCCATCGCTAATCTAGAACAAGTTACCTCAAGTTTTAAGAATATTGGAGATGAAGTGAAGCCGACATTTGCAGATGTCAGAGAAGCGATTGCCAGCGTCAAATCTGCCGCAGATGCCGCTACTAAGACCTTCGATGGAGCCAGCGCGCAGCTCAAAAATATTGAGCCAGCACTTGCTAGTATTCCAGAGGCAGTCACCAGTTTCAAATCCGCAGCCAGCAAAGCGGAAGGAGTCATGGGTGAAGCTGAGAAAACCATCACTAAAATCAACAAAAGTGATGGACTGTTAAACACTCTAACAGATGACAAAGAATTTAGTAAAGACACCAAGCAATTCGTAAAAAATCTCAAGCACTACGGAATTCTCAGATACAAAGATGATGAGACCTACAATGAAAAAGACCCGAAAGAAAACCGATACCGTAGTCCGCGTCGCCGTTAAATTATCATACTAAAACATACACCATGGATCTCATAGAAACCCTTTGTAAAGTAGCGATAGAAAACGGAGCGGAAGACCTCTACCTCAAGCAGGACAGTACTCCTAGGCTAAGGATAAAAGGGGAGCTGTTAGAGATTGATGACACCATCTTTGATGAAGACGATATGGATCAGTTTCTTGAGAAATGTGGCTACGATGAGTCACCAACAAAAGAAGCAGATCTCGCATGGGAAAACGCAGCTGGCCAGAGATTCAGAGTCAATGTTTATGATTCCCTAGGCACCCGCTGTGCAGTTCTCAGGCCACTCCGCGAAGTCACGCAGAGTATCATGGCACTCGGGCTACCAGTCGAACGGATGCAGAGCTGGCTGAGCAGAAATAATGGTCTCATCCTCTTCACAGGAGCCACAGGCAGCGGCAAATCTACCAGCCTCGCTAGCTGCCTCAGTTGGGTGAGTAAAAACTTTAAAAAGCACATCATTACCATTGAAGACCCAGTTGAGTATCTTCTGAAAAATGACCAATCGCTCGTTTCTCAGCGGCAGGTCGGCACTGATACAGCGACATTTGATAAAGGACTCAGAGCCGCGCTCAGACAGAGTCCAGACGTTATCTTCGTGGGCGAAATCCGTGATTACGAGACAGCTAAAGCCGCACTACACGCCTGTGAGACTGGGCATCTAGTCGTCTCCACACTACACTCCAGTAACGTGGCAGAGACCGTCCAGCGTCTGCTCATGCTCTTCCCCTCAGCCGAGCGTGAAGGCGCACTCCACGTCATTAGCCGCCAGCTACTCGGCATCTTAAGTCAGAAGCTAGTCCCTGGAGAAGATGGAAATCTTCACCTCCTCGTGGAACATCTCGAGAACGCTGGAGCAGTGAAAAAATGGCTAGAAAATGCAGAGATCAATAAAATTTCTGACTTCCTCGCACAGGGAAGCCAGGGCGACAACGTAACATTCATCAACTCCATCATCCTCGCCTATAAATCTGGACAAATCAGTGAAGAAACGGCCAGAAGCGCCTGTGATGATCCCGCTGACTTCAACCGCATACTACTAGGAGTCAGTCACGGCTCACGCTAAATTATGGAAAGAACCATCGTAGATTATGTTCACGCGCTTGTCAGGGCAAAAGGCTCAGACTTACATCTCAGCGTAGGGATGCCGCCCTCACTCAGAGTAGCAGGGGAGCTGCGTCCGCTTAAGGCAGAACCGCTCACCGAGGATGATCTTTACAGTCTTCTCATGAGCATTCTCACAGATAGCCAGCGCGCTAAACTTGAGGAAAACTTCGAGTTAGACTTCGCGCTAAATATCGACAAAGTAGGCAGATTCCGTGGCAATGCTCATTACACCAGAGGTGCGGTAGAAGCCACATTCCGCCACATTTTAGACGTCATCCCCACACTAGATGAGCTAGGTCACAAGCGCGTACT
>CAKZMG010000026.1 GCA_937128235.1 uncultured Verrucomicrobiales bacterium | reverse complement strand
CCATGAACTACTCAGACATCCTAAAATCCGTAGATCTGCACGACAAATCAGTCTCCCGCCGCCAATTTTTCCGTCACAATGCTATGGGACTCGGAGCAGCAGCTCTCGCCTCGCTCGCGCCCAAGCAGCTCATGGGCTCTAGTTCAGGATTAATCCCAGGCATCCCGCACCATAACCCAAAAGCCAAACGCGTCATCTACATCTCACTCATCGGAGCACCCTCACAATTTGAGACATTCGACTACAAGCCTGAGCTCAAAAAAGAATTCAAAAAAGACGTCAAAGACTTCCTCGTAGCCTCCGGTCAGCGCCTCACAGGAATGACCGCTGGTCAGTCTAACTTTCCAGTAGCTCCATCATTCGTAGATTTCAAGCAACACGGAGAAAGCGGCATGTGGGTCTCTGACCTCCTCCCCCACACCGCCAAAATGGCTGATGACATCTGTGTGATCAAATCCATGCACACCGAGGCAATCAACCACGAACCCGCAAACCAGCTCATCTACACTGGCTCCATGCAAAACGGCAAAGCCTCCATGGGATCATGGCTCTCCTATGGACTAGGCTCTCTCAATGAAGACCTCCCCACCTTCTGCGTGCTCCACGCCCAGCACTCCAGCCCCTACTCTAATGTCCAAGCTATTTCATCCCGCCTCTGGAACTCCAGCTACCTCCCAGGTAAGCACTCCGGAGTAAATCTCCGCTCATCTGGCGACCCCGTACTTTATCTCAAAGACGCACCCGGCATCGACCGCGAAATGCGCCGCTCCATGCTAGATGGACTTTCCAGTCTCAATCAGAAAACTCTAGAAAACATTGGCGACCCAGAAATCCAAACCCGTATCCAGCAATACGAAATGGCTTACCGCATGCAAATGTCCGTCCCAGAACTCACCGACATGATCAAGGAAACCGATGCCACCTACGCACTCTACGGACCAGAATCCAAGAAGCCCGGCACCTTCGCATCATGCGCCCTCCAAGCACGCCGCCTAGCCGAGCGAGGAGTCCGCTTCACCCAGATCTTCCACCGCGGCTGGGATGCTCACGGAAATCTCCCACGCGATATGAAATCCCAGTGTGGCGACATTGACCAAGCCTGCTACGGTCTCATCCAAGACCTCAAACAACGCGGAATGTTAGAAGACACTCTCGTCATCTGCGGAGGAGAATTTGGCAGAACTGTTTACTCTCAAGGCAAACTCACCGCCACCAACTACGGCCGTGACCACCACCCAAGAGCCTTCTCTCTCTGGCTCGCTGGAGCAGGAGTAAAAGGCGGCACCACCTACGGTGACACAGACAAATACTCATTTAACATCACCACCCCAGACCAAGCGGTGCACGTGCGTGATCTCCATGCCACTATCTTAGAACGCTGTGGACTAGATTTCCACAAACTAGGCTACACCTATCAAGGCCTAGAACAACGCCTCACTGGAGTAGAGCCAGCCAAAGTGGTGAAAGACATCCTAGGTTAAACTAAGCTTTGATTCTGAAATTGCTTTGGAGAAAAGCCTGTTTCTCGCTTAAAGGCAGTTGAAAAATAATGGACAGATGAGAACCCACAAGCCTCAGCGATCTGGGTAATACTCCTGTCTTTATTCATGATTTGCCGCTTGGCTTCTTCTATCCTTAATCTGGTTAACTCCTCATGAACTCCCCTATTCAGAGTTTCACGAAATCGCATTTCTACCACCCTGCGCGAGACTCCCGCACAAGATGTAACATCTGCAACATCAATAGGTGATCTAAAATTTTTTCGCACATAATTAAACGCAGTTGAGAAAACTCTATCTCTCTTTTCTTCGTGCCCTGTGCTTGCTCTTCGCGTGACTCCTTTTGGCGGGATGAGTATCTGCTTCTTGGGTAAATCATGAGGTTTGATTTCACCTATCACAAGCTGATGAATCATCTCAGCTGCCACAAAGCCCAAGTGCCAGTTATTCAGTTCCAGCGTGGTTAAAGGAACCATTGCTAACTCTGGAGTACGCTGCACATCCTTATCAATCACAATCATCGACACATCCTCAGGCACCCGAATACCTCTTTCCATGAGTAGCTGCTGTACACCATAAGTAAAACCTGCATGTGGGCAGCAGTAACCTATGGGGGATTTTGAAGATTCCACAGCACTGATAATACTCTTGTAGTAACCGTTATTCTTCAGCTTGGTTAATTCTAACTTTTTATATGGCATTCCTTGTTCTACAGCTACTCTCTCAACTCCGCGCGCGAAGAGGAAATCTATGTTTCGGTCAGAACCCACCACACTCAGCAGAGATTGAACTCCTAATTCAATCTGCTCTTGCGCTACCATCATTCCGCATTTTTCATAATCATGATCTACCCGCGAACTTTCATCATGGTCTGGTAGAATAGAGACTTTAGGTATTTTCCAATTTTGGATCCGCTCATCCAGCTCAGGATTATCAATCACTCCAAAAATGACCCCGTCCCATCCCGGTTGCTCAGGTGTCCAGTCACCGCGCACAGACCACCGAGCATCTAAGCGGAAACCATATTGCTCCAAATAATCATGCGCTCCAGCCAATACCCTTGGATTGAAAAAATCAAGAACAAGACCAATTGTTTTCGTCAAAACCACTTTCATGATGCGCAATATCATAAAAAAAATACGCAAGAGTGCAACGACAAAAATATCAGCACATGCATAATTCTCCATACACATATTAAGAAAATTACACATGATGAAACTAAAAACTACACTGTTAGCAACTATTGCTTCTGTGAGTGCTTCACACGCAGCTCTCGTCTCAGTTAACCTAACCAACACAAATGGTCCGCGTCAAATTCAATCAGGAGAATCCACCGGAGTTATCAGCACTACTGACTGGGCAAATGTCTCCTCTTCAACTACAAACATTTCTGGCTCTGGAGTAGATGCTACCCTAGCTGGAACCATTTCAGCATCTAACACATTACGCGATGGAGCACCTGCTGATGGCACAGATGGATTTTTGGCTCTTTTTGAAGGTGGACTGAAGGACAGCACTGCAGGTTCAGCAACTGACACTAGTATTACACTGTCTAATCTATCTGCTTTATTAGCAGCAGAAGGTCACACCTCATATAGAATTATTGCTTATTACAAATCAGCAGTAAATGTAACAACTGCGGACTCTTTCCAACTACAACTCGATTCAAATAGCCCTATTGTAATTAACACACCAGATAATTCTAATATCAGCGCGAGTGACTCATTCGTTGAATTTGATTCTGCAGAAAACAACTGGATGGAGTTTACTAACCTAACAAGTGATACCGCTACTATCGCAGTAAATAGAATTTCACGTGATGGAGTACTTGTTGGGCTACAATTAGAAACTGTCCCAGAGCCATCATCCACTGCCCTACTCGGACTAGGTGGACTCGCTCTCATCATGAGACGCAGAAAATAACTTTTCCCCAATAAATAGCAATACCAACAATTAGAACCCACATTCGTGTGGGTTCTAATTTGTTTTTCTGGGAAGTTGATTTTCACAAATGACCGATTTGTGAGTATTTGTTCCTCTCAGTCATATACTCACGCGCATCAAGTTTTGTGAATTTGTCAGTGTGCATGATCTACCTGAAAGGTTCATATCGTTGCTTCCCAAGCCGTAGGCTGCTTCTCGCTCCTTTGCTCAGCAAAAGGCTCCCCTAACTACGTGCCATTAGGCTTTACCTGCGAGTCGTCACACCCTGCCTTTAGACACCTTCCCGCTCCGCTAAATACCTATTAGCTAAAGCTACTGGTAAATCTTGAGCCGTTGCATCTACCGTGCTCACTGCATGGCTTTCTAGCTGATTTAAGATCGCCTTTCTCTCATCCAGATACATCTGAGTGGCTGCTAATGTTAGCGCATCATCAAGCCCTGTGATTTCCTTCTCATAGCGATCCATCACTTCCTTTTCTTGAAGGTTAGCCACCATCACCACATGCTTCTGGCGGATTTTACGGAGTGGCTCTATCAGTTCTTGCCCATCCTCACCTCTCACATTAGTCAGCACAATAACGAGCGCTCGTCTGCGCTGACGAGTAAGAAGCCGCTCAGCTGCTTCTGAGAAATCGCTTGGACTTGGAGTCGTTTTATAATCATAGAGATGGTTCAGCAGAGTCGTCATAGACTGGATTCCCTTCACTGGCGGAAGCCACCTCTCTGTCCCACCAAAGCTAAGCACACCAACGTGATCTCCCTGACGTAATGCCACGTATGAGAGTAGCAACATCGCATTCAAACAATGATCAAACTGAGGGATACCATCATCAATGGCTCGCATTCTTCTACCACAATCTATCGCCAAAATAACATTTTGATCCTTCTGCTCTTGGTATTCCCGGCTGATCAATGAGCGGTGTTTTGATGATGCTTTCCAATCAATCTGTGAAAGCATGTCTCCCAGTTGATAATCTCGTAGTTGATGAAATTCCTTACTCATCCCAATGCGGTTTTTCATCACGATCCCCATCTGTTCAGGGCTACTTTCCATGGTCAATAATGCGTATCTAACAACTGGTTCATAGTTCGGGTAAACTTTCGTTTCATCCTCTTCGCCAGTTCTCACCTGCCGTGACCACATGCCTAGCTGTGTTCTATACTCCAAATAAGATTTCTCAATGAGCGTGTCTCCTCTTTCATTAAATTCTAACGGATACGCGATCTTGTGGAACCCCTTAGCTGGAAGCATCCCAGTCCATGGTAATGCTTGGCAAATAGCTTCCATCGGTAAGCCATCATGGAACATTACCTTCATGGAAAATGCAGAATTATTAGAAATTTTCACCTCCACATCACTACTCACACCACTAGCAAACCTAGTAGGAATCTTGCGCCTCGTACTCGGAGATGGCAGCACCAGCAACACAAAAAAATCTAACACCATAAGACCCGCAAAAAACAGCAAGCCGTATTGCCAAACGTAACCGAGAATAGCTTGTAACCACTCTCCCCATCCAGCATCCACATAGCCTAAAATTTTCCAGCCCAGCCATGCCGCTATCCAGATAGTCACTCCCCAGATAATCTTCTTTGTAGGACGCACCTTTAGCGTGCTCCACAAAATAGTGCAGATCAAAATAGGCGCGACAATATACAAACCTAAGTTCATCAGGAACTCTAGATACACCGCCGCTACAGTTGATGGAAAATAATCTAACAAAATGCCTCTTCTTTTAAAACTCTATTAAACTCTTGGTGCTTCCACTCCAGCGATGATAGCAGCCAGAGCATCATCCACATTCTGACCACTGATCGCTAGCTCAGGCGCGAGCTGGATTCGGTGTCTCAATACTGGCACAGCAGCATATTTCACATCATCTGGAGTCACAAAATCTCTCCCAGACATCACCGCTATCGCCTTGCCCACCTTGATCAGACTAATCGCACCACGAGTTCCTGCACCCAGGCTGATCCCCTGTGCATTACGTGTGGCGCGCGCTATATTCACCGCATACTGCACCACTTCCTCCACGCAGCGTATTGTAGAAACTCTACGTTGCGCTTCCACTATCGTCTGTGGATCACACACAGTTGCCACCTCAGATGGATCCAGACCATTGCCGCTAGTCACCTGATTCACTACCGTTGTCTCATCCGCGTTTTCTGGGTAGTCAATGACAACCTTCATCAAGAATCTATCCAGCTGTGCCTCAGGCAGAGGATAAGTCCCCTCTTGCTCGATCGGGTTCTGCGTAGCCAGCGTCATGAACGGAGAAGCCAGTTCATGGCTAGTTCCATCGATCGTTACCTGTTGCTCCTGCATCACCTCTAGGAGAGCAGCTTGCGTCTTCGCAGGCGCACGGTTTATCTCATCCGCCAGTAGTAGATTCGTAAACACAGGTCCCTTTTTCACTTGGAATGTCTGACTCTGCATATCATAGAGAGTGAATCCCGTCACATCACTCGGCATCAAGTCTGGCGTAAATTGGATTCTATTAAACTCCCCACCAAACGTATTAGCCAAAGCCACCACAAGGTGAGTTTTTCCTAATCCAGGCTTACCCTCTAACAGCACGTGGCCACCCGCGAGAAATGTCGCCAGCACCTGATCCACTACCCGGTCTTGCCCAAAGAATACTCGCCTTAATTCATGCCTGATCTGATTCATCAGCGCCTTCACCGGATCCTCAGCTGGCGGAGCCCCGAGTGAGGTCCTATTTGTATTCTCGGTAGTTTCGGAATGGATGTCTTCGTTTTCGTTCATAATGATTTCAGTATGGTTTGTAAATTTCTTGTGATTCTGACCATATCGCCAGCCTCGTTCACTTTATCTCTCGTGAGTGCTTCAATGACTTCTTCTACCTCTAGCCCGCTTTTCTCAGCGAAGGTCTCTATCAGTGACTCCTCAGCCTTCCCCTCAGCATCAAACATCCCACTACTTCTTAATAAATTTTCTCTCAACGAGGTCAGCAAGACTCCCGCACTCTTGTATTTCCAGAGGAACCTCCCAGTATTCGTTACCGACTGAGCATAGTCTCTAGCATGACTCTCTGGTATCTCTAACAGTGGACCAAACCGAGGAATACTCTTCCAAAGCCAGAACACTAACAGCACAAACACTCCCAGCAGCGCAGGTCCTGCGTAATTGATCATCAGTGACCAGAAACCGCGTCTATTTCCGTAGGCAAAAACGATGTCTCCATACGCCTCACTACTCATGCTCTCCAGCAGCTCTGCATGATCACTCATTGGCAAATATGGATTCCTAAACAAGCGTCCATCCGTAATAAAATAAATCCTCCCCGCACCATGACTCAGTCCCAGAAAGCGATGATAATCTCCCTCATCATACACATCTTCATAAGTCAGGTTCCCTCTATATTCCATCACCCTAGTGCCGCCTATCTGTGCTTCTAAAATATCCTCCACATCAGAAAACATCTCTATCTCCCTAGTCTCGACCAGCGGCAGTTCCTCTCCTAGCACTACTGGATCTTTAGGATCACCACGGTAGCTACTACCACCCGTTGTTTTGCCAGACGGATCATCCACCAGATCAATGTTCATTTTATCTAACAGAAAATTTAAAGCCTCACTATCTTCCTCATCGAAATCCCAGTTCCTCCTCCACATACTAGAGTCATGATCACAGCCTTCACCTACATCCTCCCAGCGTTTTTCACCACGTTCTATCAGGCAGACATAGACACCACCGTTTCTGACCCAGCGCAGCATCTTCTTCACCATTATCTCTGAACTTAGGGTCGAGGCTGGCGAGATCACCATTCCGGTCTCGAAGTCATATTTCACAAACCCATTTTTCACCTTCACCTCAGCATCATGTGTCTCTCTCAGAAATGTCTGCGCAGCGAGATAAGGATTCAATTTAGCAGGTCCCTTGTAGCCATCCGTATGGTCTATCAACACATAGTTTTTCTCGCCACAGCCTGAAACCAGCCACAACATCAGCATCAATGTTAGATACCTCATCATTTCCTCTCTCCTTCCATATTAAATGGCCAGCGGTCACACATCGCCATCACCTCAGAATCTGGAGGTAAGTTTTTCCCATAAGCTAACCCGACCCAAGAATCTGTTAGATGACTGAAAAACTTACCTGTATCATCAGGCACTTGCTTCTCATTCACGCGTCTCACGCAGTCATTCTCAGTATCACTCTCCACGATGGGAACACGCCCTTTATTCACCATCCAAGAAATAGCTCCACGATACAGCAAACTCATAGACAGCTGATGATCACCTCTCAACCAGGCTTCCCGCGCCTCCTCAGACAGTGCCTTTGGTAGGCTCTCAGGAGTCACATCCATTCCCATCACAGATTTCACCACTGGCAGATCATCCACTTCATCTAGACTATTCGTCTTGTTCAGCGCATGTCTGTTTTTAATGATCACCCAGATAACCAAACCAACCACTACGATCACAATCGACCAGAACATTAATTGAAATACACCCTGAAAAACATCCCCCGCACCAGGACCAGAACCCCCAGTGTAGCTTGGACCTGACCCACCAGAACTTGAACTACTTGAGCCTGAGCTGCTGGATTTCCTTTCGTAACGTTTCTCCTGATGCTCGTGAATCGTGTAATCCTCAGCTGAAGTGATTCTTTCCACCCTCTGCTTGGCAGTTTCCTCCTGAGCTTGAGAATTAGGCATCACAAATAATGACATTCCACAGCACACCAACAACAGACCCACTCCTCTACCCTTCTGCTGGAAATTTCCTCTCAATCTCTCCGACAAGCGTTTGAATGAAAGCTCGATGTCCCAACCTTCTGTTAGAGTCCGGCTATTCACATACATCGCGAATCCAGCACCCACAAACAATGGCTCAATCAAGGTCACTGAAATACAGTAAAATAATAAAAACAACCAGCTTACTCCATAGTCATCTCCATGAAGATACAGATCTTCAAAAAAGTTCTCAAATAGATCATTCGCTCCATAAAACTGATACACCATCATCAAGAAAAACCAGCAAGCAAAAGTAATCACAAGCATCATAAGATGACTCACAAGCACAGCCTGAGTCGCTCCATCACCACCATTTCTCAGTAGTAAATTCACCCTTGCCTTATACGCAGATCCCCTCAGTCCCTCCAGCTCAGATACCGGCATGGATAAACCTCTGCTCACCGTAAACCTACTAAAAATCCCACGCCAGAAATTAGCGAAAAACATCTTCGGCCATAGCTTGATCACCTCCCATGCAGACACCTTCTCCCCAAACAACTCCCGGCTAATAATATGCAGCGGCACCTTCCCAGCGATTCCCAGCGTCACCCATATCCATAAAGAGGACCACCATAAATGCCAGCCACCTTCTGAAATCATACCAAACCCGATCACTCCCAGAATCCACAGCGGCCAGACACAGACCAGCCAAGCCATCAAGATAGTGCCATAGCTACGTCTCGCCATTGCGCAACCTAGATCTATGCTCTCCCACCGCGCTCTGGGGCGGATCTTAGCTGTGACATCTTCTAACCTCATTTACTTAGATCCTATCCTCCTCGCCTTGGTGCTTCTTCCTACAAAAATAAAATACACCGCTAATAAAAACCAACCCACATAACCGACCCAATACTTCAACTCCACAGGCCATGGATCACCAGACCAAAACCCCTCAAAAATCGCCGCGATGAACGTCAGCACACACGCACCAATGATCAGCGGCAGTCCCTGCTTTCCACTCTCCATCAGCGCCTTCCCTCGGGAAAGCTGACCAGGCTTTATCAAAGCCAAGCCTATCCTCATCCCAGCCATGCCAGCCACTATCATCCCCAGCAGCTCATACGGAGCATGTCCAGAGACAAAGCTCAGCAAGCGTTCTGGCGATCCCTCATTCATCACATACGCCATCGCCGCACCCATCTGCAATCCATTTGAAAGTAAGATAAATAAACTCCCCACACCAGCCAGCGCACCACCAGCAATGATTAATAAATCAATCCCAATGTTATTATTAATATAATGCCCAAACATCTGAAAATTTGAGCCAAATTCATCTCGCATCGATCCCGTGCTATTCTTTCCATACCACTCATCCATATTCTGCCGCTGTGACTCACCTAGCAAACTATGCACCCATTCTTGATCATGATTATAACTCACCCAGATCCCGAAAAACGGCACTAAGAAAAACAACCAACAAATCACTAACAGCCTCCACTCACGTCGCATCGCCTGTGGGAATCCTGCCACGAAAAAATGAACAATCTTCTCTCTCACTCCACCCTCAGACTTCGCCACCAGATTATGCCCCCTCGTCACTTGGTGATTCAAATACTCACACATCCGAGCCCCATACAGCCTATAGCGTGCGAGCGATAAATCCAGACATCGCGCACGCACCTGAGCTGGCACCTTAGAGATGTCCACCGCCTCAGCATCACCCCGCTCTAGCACCTCCATTGTCGCATCATACTTACGCCATTCAGGTTGGTTCTTAGCTTCAAATTCCGTCTCTTTCATCTCTTTATTTCTTCTCCCTAATCCACTTCGCCATTCCTAACAGCTTAATCATCCCCGCCATTCCTCGCTTCTGCGTAAGATCAGATGCATGGTCAGACAGCTCTATCCTTCTCGCCTCACTCCACATACTAGCCCTGCTATAATAGTCCGCCAGCGCCACCTGCTCCTCCCGCGCCAGTGCCACAGTTGGAGCCAATGACTCAACATTAGGCTCCTGCCCCGTCATCATCAGCTCAGGCTGAGTATAGACTACGAGCGTGTTCGCCACCAGATCCCCCACCCGCTGAAATTTCTTAGTAAACAAGCAGCAGAAAAAACCCAGACCAAAGCTACCAATCAGCACCCCAGCAGCAGTGCTAGGCATCCCAGGCAGCATATCTACCAAGCGTAAAATATTTCTAACAAATGCCTGCCCCTTCGTAATATTATTCCCAGAGCGATCTATCACCCGCAGCCCGAGTGTCCGCTTACCAATCGTCGCACCACGCTTCCCCGCCTCAAAATAAGTAAAATAGCCCCAAGACATAAAGAACGCGACGATCAAAAGAATACCTGTCCCCACTGCTGCACTACCAGCTGAAATGATCGTCACAATAAAACCAACCACCGTCATAGTCGCACCAATGATCAGCATATCTAACAATAATGCTAGTGCCCTAGGAAATGGCCCTGCAATACGCAGATGAATCTCCACCCCCTCACCGAGCTCCACACTCTGCCGGGTATCCAGAACCTCTATATCATTTCTAGGCATTATTTAAAACGAGCTGGCAAGACACCAACACCGAAAATCGAACTCCAAAAAACATAACTTCTAACACCCATCCTACAAGTCTATTTATGGATCTAATTCATTTGACCTTGTGGAGCCATACTGCAAACATCAATGATGATCATTATTAAACGTTTTACTTCCATTTTAATCACCCCATTTATCTGCTTGTCCATTGTTAATGCACAAGCTCCTGCTCCTGCTGCCCCCATAGAAAAGCCACCTATAAATAAGCAGGCGAAAAAAGAGCTACCAGATTTCTCAACCATCTTCCCTGACATTAAGCTAACTACCAAAGGCAAAATGTCAAACGGTATGCGCTATGGCTACCAGACAGATATTGAACTAGATGACATCATCAAACGACTCAAGAAATCTCTAGGTGAAGGCTGGGAATTTAGACAAGTAACCGGCAAAGAACTAGAACAGACCACTACCGAAATGAAAAAGAGTGGTGCAGAACTGCTAGGACTCTATTCTCTTACCAATCCAGATTTTCCAAGATCAGAAGTGGGTGTGGGTCTAGTCAAACCTCCAAATAAAGAAGCAAAAAATATGCTCAGCATCATCACCAACACCTCCCCAGAGACCATGACTGGAGAAATCCCAAAGGAAGCCCCTCAGCACCTCAAAGCACAGCTTATTTTCGATGAAGAAATTCTAAAAAAAACCTATGCAGATCAGGTGAGACTTATGCCTGGTCACGAGGCACTCAAGCCCAAATACGGTATTGCAGAAGATGCAGGTCGCAAAAATGCAGCAGACGTCTCAGCAAAAACCATCATCACTTTTCTAAAAGGAATGAGCGAAAAAAAGCCTCGCCCACCTGCTAGAGTGCTAAAAATACTCAAAGTCCTTGAATACAAGAATCTGAAAGTAGAACCAGGTGATTACACCATCGCCCCCTCAGATCCAGTGAAAACTCCAGATGGAAACCTACACTTTAACATCATCAAAGGAGACAAACTTATCCAGATAAACCTCCCCGGAAAAGATGACTACATCCTACTCCAAATGCGACTCATCAAAGAAAAATGGAGAGTCGTCGCTGAATACATTGACTAGTAGAAAAACTTCGCAACTAACTAACCCCACATGAAGCTCACCACACATTGGCTCGGCACACAGATCAGCTATGCAGATGCGCTTGCCCTGCAGGAAGCCAAGCTCGCAGAAGTGCTCAGTGGTGATTCACCGGACACATTCTTCACGCTCGAACACGCTCCCGTTTACACCATCGGCAGAACCAGAGACAAGAGCTCTCTGCTAAATCCTGACCTGCTCCCCCACCCACACGTAGAAATAAATCGCGGTGGACAAGCTACCTATCACGGCCCAGGACAGCTCGTGGGATACCCCATTGTAGATCTCAGAAATCTCGGCAAAGACCTCCACACCTACATCCATGCCATCGAACGCGCACTCGTGCTGACCTGCCTAGACTTCGGAGTAAATGCCAGCACCAAACAAGACCTAACAGGCGTCTGGGTAGGTGACAAAAAGCTCGCCTCCATCGGAGTAGGTGTCAGGAAATGGGTATCCATGCACGGCTTCGCTATCAACATCACCCCAGAGTCACTCAGCGGCTTCCAGCACATCACCCCCTGCGGCATCCGAGGCGTGAGCATGACCACTGTTTGCACAGAAGCCGACAAGCCGATCACCACACAAGAATTTGCAACAGCCACCACACCACACCTAGAGTCAGTATTCGCTGAGTTATCGTAAGCTCCCTTTAGCGCACATTACATAAAGCTATAGCCACTGGAGAAGTTCTAGCTATTTGGATGGCTACTTGTAGGTTCTTTGTATCCATAATTACTACTCCAACATATCCTTCATGCTCGAAAAGAAACTCTCGGTTTCCTCTTCCGTCGCCTCCGCACCCATGATGTCTTCATAGTCTGACTCATCGATGTATTTGAAATCCAGCTCCTTGATAAACGAACTACTCTCGCAATAAACGCGCTCACCATACTTACTCCGATAATTGCAATGCGTCAGCGTCAGTTCATCCTGCGCTCGCGTGATGCCTACATACAAAAGTCTGCGTTCCTCATCCACCGTCCCCTCCTCTTGGCTCCGCTTATGCGGTAAAATTCCGTTTTCTAATCCCACTAGATACACAATGGGAAACTCCAAGCCCTTCGAAGCGTGCAGCGTGATCAGACAGACACCCTTCTGCTTCTCAATGTCATCATCATCCCTATTCTCCTGAAGCGCCATCCTGTCTAGAAACTGCTGTAGCGTCTTACCCTGCCGAGACGCATCCCTTAGATAATCCACCACATCATGAATCCCCTCAGCACGCTTCTCCTTCTCGCTGTCAGTCTTGCAGCCTCGGATCATCCATTCATGATAGCCTATCTTCTCTATAAATCCCTTCAACGTATCGCCCATGTTTTCCTTACTCTGAGCATCTAACAGAACGTCCCGCGTCTCAGTCACCATATCGGTAAATACCTTCACCGAGTTGCGCACCTTCGCGCTGAGTTGCTCCAGAACTTCATCATCATGCATCGCCTCCCAGACACTGCAATCTCGCTCGCGGCTTGCCTCCGTCATCAGCAGCACTGAGCCCTGCCCTATCCCGCGCGGCGGAGCATTGATGATCCTCAGCAGCGGCACATCACTCATCGGATTATAAAATATCTGCAAATAAGCCAGCACATCACGCACCTCCTTCTTATCGAAAAAACTCTGCGCTCCCACCACGCGATACGGAATATCATACGTTCGCATCGCCGTTTCTAAATTTCTACTCTGCTGGTTAGTCCGAAACAACACCGCGAAATCCTCCCATGGCTTCTGTCCTCTTTGGCAACGTTCCAAGACCTCCTCCGCGATAAACTCAGCCTCTTCCTCATCCCCCGGCATACTGATCAGCCGCAGCTGCTTCCCACCTGCATGAAATGGCTTCAGCTCTTTTTCTCTGCGACCAATATTATTTTTAATCAGCGAGTTCGCCGTATGCAGCACCGCCGCACTACTCCGATAATTCACCTCTAACAGAATCACCTTTGGATTCGGAAAATATCGCTCGAACTGCAAAATATTCGTCACATCCGCACCACGCCAGCCATAGATACTCTGGTCATCGTCACCCACCACGCAGATATTATATGGCGCTCCCACCAGCTGCTGCACCAGCTTCATTTGCAGACCATTCGTGTCTTGAAATTCATCCACAGTCACATACTTATACTTCTCACGCAGCACCTCCCGCACATCCGCATGCTCTCGCAGCAGCCTCTCAGCCAGCACTAACAAATCATCAAAATCCACCGCATTCTGAGTCCGCAGCTCATCCGTATAAGCCTTAGCAATGATCGATACCATCTCATCCGCATGATCATCTGGAGCTAAGCCATCATTCTTATTTTTAGAAATCATGCTCAGCACCTGCATCGCATCCAGGTTCAACTCCTTCCCCCCCTTGCGCACGATCAGCTGCTTCACCAGCCCCACCTGATCACTCCCCGCGTAGATCGTAAAATTTTTCTTATACCCCAGCTTCTCTATCCCCTCGCGCAATATCCGCACACACAGCGAGTGAAACGTACAAACCGTGAGTTCCTTTGCCGCCTTCTTATCCACCATTCCACTCACCCGCTCACGCATCTCCACCGCACTCTTATTCGTAAATGTCACCGCCAAAATATTGCTCGGTGAGATCCCCTGAGTCAGCATGTTAGAGATCCTACAAGTCACCGTCCGCGTCTTCCCCGTCCCAGCACCAGCCAAGATCAGCACAGGACCATCCAGCGAGTTCACCGCATCCCGCTGTGCATCGTTTAGACTAGAAAATGAAAACCCCTCAGACATCAGCAGCATAATTCTGCACAGTCAGTAAACTGTCAACTCAGATCAAAAGATAAAATTTGAGATTGGATGTTTTCCTCTTAAAGCTCATCATTTCCCCCATAGATGATGGACTCCTACCAATTATTTAATTACGCAGAAGGCATCCTCTGGCTGTTAGCCGCATTCATACTAAGAAAGTTAATAGACATTAAGCAAGTTAAAGGTAAGCTCAGCTAACAATGAATAGTTCTAAATACCCATCCGATATTAAGAAAATTACTTCTAGCCTTTTCGCTTCATGGTTCTTATTTGTTTTAAGTTTATCGATGCGGGTAGGTGCAGCGGAATATTATGTGAGCACTACAGGGAATGATGCAGCGGCGGGGACTGTGGGTGCGCCATGGGCAAGCTTTTCGAAGGCCGTCTCAGTAGTAGTTGCTGGTGATACAGTGACGATCCGTGGTGGTAGCTACGGTGAAAAACTGCTATTTAATGGGCTGACAGGCACAGCGTTGTCACCAATCATTTTTAGAAACTTCACAGGGGAAACAGTTGAAATCAATGGAGGCTCGCTCACGGTGCCAGCTGGGTCTGGGAGAGATGGGCTAGTCGTCATTCAGAACAGCAACTATGTCACGCTGAAGGGGATCAAAGTGAAGAACTACAAGACCTCTAACAGATCAGCTGTTCCAGTGGGCATCCAGATAGAAGGAGCCTGTGAGGGAGTCACTGTCAGTGGCTGCACGGTCACTGAAATATGGCAGAATAGCACGAATCAAAACGCGAATGGATTTGGCATTTCTATCTATGGAACTTCTCTCACTGCACCTATCAATGGCTTGATACTTGAGGGGAATACCGTGCATAATCTAAGAACTGGACAGAGTGAATCTGTGGCACTGAATGGAAATGTGACCAACTTCAAAGTCATTAAGAATCATGTATATGACTGCAATAATATAGGTATTGATTTCATTGGCTACGAGGACACAGTCTCTGACCCATACTGAACAGGGCTAGAAATGGGGTCTGTAGTGAGAATGTAGTTCATGATATTGATTCCGCTTTCAATCCTGGCTACGGAGGAGGCTTCACAACGGGTGGGGGCGATCGCTCCGCAGCTGGAATTTATGTAGATGGGGGGCACAATATTGTGATCGAGAGAAACCATGTCTATAAATGTAATTTCGGCATTGAATTAGCCAGTGAGGATGAAAATGGATTCACTGAAAACATCGCGATGCGGAATAATATCATTCACCATAATCTCAGCGCAGGCATTATCATGGGTGGATACGATGAGGAGCGAGGTGTCACTAGAAACTGCCAAGTCCTGAACAACACCCTCTACCATAATGATACTCTCAATGGATTTTCAGGTGAAGTTACGTTTCAATTTTATTTAGAGAATAATACGTTCAAGAATAATATCATCTGGGTGAATCCTGAGACGAATCATGCCATGGTTCATTTTGTAACTAGTGGGGCTGCGGCTCAGAGAAAATTTGATGTGGTGACAAATAATTTTGACTACAACCTGTATTATTCTACGGGGAATGAGGCAGATCTAACATTCGGCTTGAATCTAACAGGAAATAGTAATGCCTCATTTTCTGGTCTTGCTGAATGGAAGACTGCACTAGGCGGGAGTGCTACTGGTGATGCTGATGCGTCTCATTTTACCAACCCTGGTTTTGTCACGGCATTACCTGGTGCTACGCCATCGGTGGATGACTTTAGGCTGTCTGCTACATCCTCTGCGGTCAATGCTGGAGAGCCAGCACCGGGCTATACTCCAGTGGCAGGGGAAAAAGATATTGGAGGCGTTAGCCGTGTGGCATCAGCGCGTGTTGATGCGGGATGTTATGAGTATTTATCACCGTTTCAAATCTGGCGTGACACACATTTCGAGCTACCAGATGGTGACGGAACTTCAGCGAATCTAGCAGATGATGGTGATGATCCTGATGGTGATGGAGTGAGCAATCTGATGGAATACTCACAAGGGATGGATGCCAATATCCGTGATGGAGAATTAGCTCCGAAGGGGGTGATTGATGGGCTAGTTTATCGTTTTAGTTATCGTAAAGAGGCTAGCGATTTACAGTATGAAGTCCAGACTCCGAATGCTGATCTGAGTGCCTGGAGCCCCAGCATTTTAACTGAGCAGAGCGACGGCAATGGTCAGTTCTGGCAAGAGGTTACTATCAGCGAGAATGCAACATTCTTTATGCGTTTAAAGGTCTCTGTTCTTCCATAGATTATGGATTCCTACCAATTATTAAATTACGCAGAAGGCGCCCTCTGGCTAACTGCTGCAGTAGTAATACGCAAGCTAGTAATCATTGAGCACAAGCGCCACAGCACAGCCTGCTATATCGCCATCATTGGCTTCGTTCTCTTTGCTGCCAGCGACTTTATAGAAGCCACTTTACCCAGAACAATTCATCCATGGCTTTGGATTTTCAAAATCAGCTGCGGCATCATTTTCCTAATCGCTAGGATCTGCTACGTAGGAAGAAAAAACTTCAAATGGACGGACCGATACCTACTCTTCTTCCTCTTCTGCATCAGCATCGCAATTTCCGTTCTATGCATCAGTACATAAAAAATCCGCATCCCAAAATGACTGTTTATAAACAATAAACCCAAACCCTAACAACGCGAAACGCAATGAAAATAGCAGACTTTCCCTCCCTAAAAGGCGACAAAATAGCTCCACGTCAACCCCTCATAAGTAATTCATAATAATACACAGCAATAAATCAGCACCCTTTTCGACTACGTGGGTGTCAACTTGCATGCCTCTGGTGGCTACTTGTATTCTAATTCGCTTTAGCCTCAGTGATGCTTCCTGTTTCTACTAGATGCGTGGGCACCACCTCTAGGTCTTGATCATCTTGATGAGTGAGTTTTCTTCTCACGGACTTCAGTACTAACCTAGCGAAAAGACGGTTACTACCCTTAATGTGACTGATAACAGGATGGCATTCAAGGAGTTCTTTAGCTTCATCCAGCACGATAATAGAAACATCTTCAGGGTAGCTTAGCTTACGCCGCATCAGAAAACAAACCACTCTGGTGACGTGCTTGACATCGCCTAAAATGAGGGCTGTGGGAGGGGTGAGGCTAAATAGATTTTCTAACGCCTCATTAAAGTCGTCTTTCGTTTTGCCCCAACGCGGGCAGTTATAGGTGGAAAACGGCAGGTTGTAGGGTTGAAAAAGCCGCTCAACCATCTGCTCACCAGCACTTGCTTTCCTCGAAGCCAAGTTGATTCCCTCTGGCAACATCACGGTAATTCTTTTGTGTTTCAATGCGACTAAGCGCTTGATCGCTAAATCACACATCTGATTGAGTGAGTATGAAATGCGAGGGACACAGCCTTTGACCTGTTCTCCACCGATATAGATAAGCGGTACTCCTGTTCTTCTCAGTGCGCTTGCGCATTGTTTATGCGCGCTCATTACCACATAAACATCCGCTGGATTTTGCTTAACAAGATAAGCCAGTTTTTTAGCTCCCATAGCACGCATGATGTAGCGATAGGCTAGGTGGCGATACCTAAAGCCCTCAGACTCTGCCAATTTTTTAATGTGACTACATAGCTCTGCATCAGTCTCAGAGAGTTCCGTTTCTTTTTGCCACGCAATAAGCACGATCACTGGTTCAGATTTTTTTTGTATATTCGGCTCGGCAGGAGCGACCATCGCCTGATTAATCATCCGCGGCCTGCCATGGACAGCAGGTAGTATAACTCCCTCTCCCTCCAGTAGCCGTAGAGCAAACATCATGGTCTGCCGCGAAACCTGAATCTCCTCGCATAATACTCTGATACCGGGGAGCGATGTGCGCCAGCGATGTGCTAGAATCGCCTCTCTTAGTTGCTGGCATACAGCTTCTGGTAGAGTCTGTTTAGGAAATGACATGAATGATACTGAAGTGTAATGATGAGTAGGACACAGTGCAATACTAATAATGCGCTATCTATTTGAAATGATGGGCGTGTTAACTTACTCCCATCTCAATACGTATCACTTACAGGTAATACTAACACTAGAAACATACTAACAACTAAATTATTTAATGAAAACACAACTACTTAGCCTCGGCCTTGTCGCCGCGGCAACGATGACAAGCCAGGCAGCACTCACTGCAAACTGGAGCTTCGATGATCTCAATGACAGCATTAGCTCTACAACAGGTACACTGAATGGTGGAGCTACTAATAGTGGAGGTAAGCTCAACCTCACAGGAACAGGAGGCTTTGACTCCGAAACAGCTGGAGGCCTTGGAGGCACTGGATCTTTTACAATCGTTTCTGAATTCACTACAACAGCCAATGCTGATCAGACCATTTTTGCTTACAACCCTGGGAATGGAGGAACTGGCGGTCAAGATATTCGTTTCTTTGCGCAAGCCAATGGCAACTTCCGTTTAGAGATGAATGCGGGCGCAGGCTTTGAGGTCAATTTGGGTGCGCTGAACCTCAACGATGGAGCCACCCATCGTGTAGCAGTTATTTTCGACAGCAGTACTGGTACTAGCTTTCAAGACGTAGACATCAATGTGGATGGCACTACTTACAATGTGACAGGTGGCACAAATCATACGATTAATCTAACCACTGGAGCTGCGGCAGATGATAATGTGAGTTTCGGCTACCAGTTAAACAATCCTACTAACCGCACATTCACAGGAGCCATCGAGTTCGGTCAAATCCATGACAGCGCTCTAACTGCATCTGAAATTGCGGCTATCCCCGAGCCTTCATCCTCAGCTCTTCTTGGGTTTGGTGGGATGCTACTGATCTTGCGTCGTCGTAAGTAACTTCAGGGATGTAGGAAACTGAATTTCTACAGATCTTAATATTTCAAACGAGTATCCTGTAACAGGATACTCGTTTTTTTTGGCTCTCCGTCAGATGTGCATGATTCTCTTCCAAAAGTTTAAGAAAGAATGATTTTAAGCCTATTGAGTGCCAGGAGAATCACAGCTTTTAATTTTTTTAGCGGGTGGTTTGGGATATAGTTAAGCATCAGGATGGATTCATAAAATTCCGATCCACACACCGCGAAACGCAATGAT